>CAJUHV010000033.1 GCA_910586445.1 uncultured Eubacterium sp. | reverse complement strand
AACTGCTGGCAGAGGAAGTTCCCGCCCTGCATCAGCAGCTTGCGCCTTATTTTGTAACAAACACTGAGATTTTGGAAGATAATTCCGAAGAACTGCTTTTAGACAGCTCTGCCGTTTATCATGCCGAAACGGCAGAGTACCCGATGGGACTGGATCTGTCTGCTTCACCTTTGATCCAAAAGGCCGGATTTCAAGAGACGGTTTATCTGGGAATTATTAAAAACTCTCCCAGAATGCATACGGTTTTTGATTATCTGGAATACTTGTTTGTTTAGGTAAACTATAACAGACGACCTAGAGGCCATTCCAAAAGAAGGAAGCATGTAACACAAAATGACAGAAGCACAGCTAAAACAATTTCTGCACGACTTTGACACAATTCAGAACAAACTTCTTTTCCAGAAAAATTATCACGATACATATTCTAATTCAATTTCGAAACATTCATGCAGTAGTGATGAATTTAAGCTCATGCTGATCACTGATGCCATAAAACATTTAACGCCAGAAGAAGCTTTCATCATTGAAATACACTTAAAAGCTCACCACACATGGACAGAAACAGCTGAACTTTTCTCCCAAAAATCATCCGTATATACCTTAAATATAAAGTTGACAAATCCATTATCACATTGTATAATGTTATCAAATCATATAAGGAAGTGACCTTCGATGAAAAAACTAGGCGATGCTGAATTAGAAATCATGAAAATACTATGGAAAAATCCTGTTCCGTGCACGTCGAACCAAATCTTGGAGAGACTGCACGGCATTAAAGACTGGAAACTATCCAGCCTTATGACCGCACTATCCAGACTGGCACAGAAAGGCTTTGTCAGCTGTGACAGGTCAACACGCACTAATTACTATACCGCAGTCATTTCAGAAGAAGAATACAAGCTGGCAGAAAGCCAGACTTTCTTATCCCGTCTCTATGGCAATTCCATACAAAAGCTGGTTGCCGGATTATACCAGGGAAACCGCATTTCAGAACATGACCTGCAAGAATTAAGGGACTATTTAAACGAACAGGAGGGCAAAAAATGATTACATTAACCGGATTGCTGCAGACATCTCTATCTGCAGGCATCGTCATACTCGCTGTCTGTCTTCTGTCCAGGCCATTAAAAGGCAGATATCAGTCAAAATACCGCAAAACAATATGGCTTCTAATATCCCTGCGCCTTCTAATACCTGTCAACAGCCCTGTCCGCCCGTGGACACTGCATATTCCGTTAAAAAACTTTACCGATAACACTTTATCCGGCAGTACTTTATCCGGCGGTACTTTATCCGGCGAAAGTTCATCTGCAAAGGATTCATCCGGCAATCATTTGTCCGATATTACTTTGTCTAATCAGTCTATATCCAGCCAACAGACAGGCCAAAGCAGACGTTCCGATCAACAAACTGCAAAAGAACAAACCCAGCCCATCCCTTCACAAAATCAAAGGCCATACTTCAGGCATCCATTTATGCAGTATATTACGCAGCCTGATCGGGTCTTAACCCACAGAGCCTATGACACAAATCAGCTGTTCTTATTAATATGGGCTGTTGGTGCCATGGTTTTTGCCGCATACCATATCGTCTGCTGCATTATATTTCACAAAAAACTGGCAGCGCAGAAAATACCATGCTCTGACCAGCTGCTCCAGACTGCTGCACAGACCGCTGCCGAAGCAGGCATAAAGAAACTGCCTGACATACAGCTGCGGCCCCATGCTGACACAGCGCCGTTTCTCGCCGGAATCATACATCCATGTCTGATTCTTCCCAAAGAATGCTACGAACCCGAAGATCTTTATTTTATACTAAAGCACGAACTGATCCACTACGCACAAAAAGATATCTGGTACAAACTGTTGTTTACTTTCGTCCACGTACTGCACTGGTTCAATCCCCTTGTCTGGATCATGCACTCTATGGCAGACTGCGATTTGGAAAAATCCTGTGATGAAGAAGTATTAAACGGATTGTCTTTCGAGCAGAGAAAAGCATACAGCGAAGTTATCCTGGCCTGCATTTCAGAACACAATGCATTACATCCGATCCTTTCTACCGGCTGCGCAGTCCGCACAAAACAGATCAAAGACCGATTTTCAAATATTTTAGACCATACGCAGAAACGGACAGCTCCCCACAGCATTTTAGGTGCCGCTTTCTTGATTTTTTTCAGCAGCGGACCCATCCATATCACACAGGCCTCCAGCATTGATCCCTCCAGCCTCGCACAGCCATACAGCTCGTCTGCACAAGGCCACAGACACTCTCCGCAAACGGCTGCCCAAAACAAGGCACAGGCTGACAGTATGCCCGTCCAAAATGACACCACGCAGTCTTCCAACATGTCTGCAGAGCATGCAGCCGGCACCGCTGATATGGACGCTGTGCATTTTGAAACTACAAAAGAACTATACAGTCTTTTAGGTCTCTCGATCGGTGATGGACAGGATCTGGCTGTAACTAAGCTCAGCGAACCTGCAGACCGTTTCTATGAAGTAATCGGAACTGCCGGCAGCTCTCCACAGTGCCTTCACACATATATGTTCTACAAAGACTGCATGATTATCGTAAAAGATTTCTTCGAGAAAAACATTTACGAAGAGCAGAACGGCATATTTGAAATAGAACTAAGCGGAAGACACCGCTCCTATAAGACCAGCAAAGGAATCCGGATTGGCGATCCCCTGCAAAAAGTCAGGCAGAAATACCAAGCTGAAGGACTGCGTGTATGCAGCTATGATGAACCAGGCATAATAACAGACATCCTGCGTGACCGTACTGAAAAAACATCTGTATATACAAACCGGAAATTCACCTACGACTATGGAACCTTTGACCAGGCTGCGTATGTCTTATCTCCAGTAAGATATCAGAACAGTAATAATACACCTGCACTTATTTTTCTGATACATGACAATAAAGTGACCCGAATAATCATGACAAACATAAATGCAGATTATCCGTAATTGCGCTCCACAGACATAAAAATTATTTTACAGAGCTATATATAATTTTTTTATCACTTAGATGCCGTTTGAATGCCATTTTGAAACCGCTTTGCAAATCCGCAAACGTAAATTAACAAATAAAACACACCGGAGGATATTCATTGAACAGTTACCAAAAAACAAAAAGAACAACAGCAATCATTCTCTTTACCGCTGCCATTATGATCACGGCCGCCAAAAATGACCCTTTCCTGTCCGACAAACTAAAGGCATCTTCAAATCCTGCTGCCCTTTTATCAGACAAGCGAAAAGAAGTACCAGATCCTGCTGTCTCTTCATCAGACAAGCGAAAAGAAACTTCAAATCCCGCTGCCTCCTTGCCAGACACTACAGGATCTGAACCTGCAAAATATTCTTCCAATACAGACAGGCCAAGATCAATGACAGCTGCGCACGCAGATACCCTGTTTAACTACGGCCTGCATTCCGAATATAATAAAATACAAACTGCTGGACGATTCCCGCCTCATTTCCATACGCAGGAAATGGATCGCAGCCTGCACATTCCTCTGAAATAGCCCTTGCAATCCATACGTCTACAGGCACACTGGCAGTACGCCCATAGCCAAACAGCCTGACACAGTTTGCTACCTTTTTGCCTACACCATGTATTTTTAAAAGCTCTTGAAACAGTCTGTCGTCGTCCATCCTGCGCATCTCATCCAGATCCACAGTCCCGGATACTATTTTGGATACCGCATCCTGCACATAGGCAGTGCGGTATCCAAGGCCGCATTCCGACAAATCCTTCTCGGCTGCAGCCTGCATTTCTTCCGGCGTCGGAAAAGCTGACACAGTTTCATAATCAGTCTTTATTACACGTCCGTATTTCTGTGCCAAAGCCTCTACCGACCTTGTAATCGCAGGTATATTTTTCCTCTGCGATATAATAAATGTAATAAGCATTTCCCAGGGGTCTTGGTGCAGTACCCGGATTCCCCGGCTGTATGCAGCTGCTTTACTTATAAACCCGTTATTTTCTCCCACACGTCCGCAGATCGCGGCATACTGTCTGGACAGATCAAAATAGTCGTTCCATACCTCATGCCATTCATCATCCCCGCACGATACCTGATAGTTATCCCGATCCAGCTGCTTGATATATAAAACCCGTTCCCGCTTGATAAAACGGTATATTCCGTCCGCAAACCTCCTTACCCGGAAACACTGCCCTGACAATGCTATTTTTTCTAAATCAAAATCATCCGAAATATGTACTTTAATCATAGTTTTATCGTTCATCCCATCCCTATTCAAAGTTTACTTTCATAAATCAATTATACCGCCTCTTAATAAAATCTTAATAAATTCATATGAAAATCTTATAAAAATCTTATTTACAACTAAATTGTAATATTTCTCCAGACATTATAAAATATTTTATGCACAAGGGGCATACTGCCCCAAATCTACAAACGTAAGGAGTGATCAATTATGTCACGCAGCTCAGTACTTATTATCCCGTCCCTAAATCCCGACAGCAGGCTGACTGCCTACATCAAAAAACTGATTCACATTGGTTTTTCCAAAATCATCGTCGTTGATGACGGCAGCGCCCCGCAGTATCAGCCTATCTTTGATGCAGTAAAATCTCTGCCGGAATGCGACCTGTTAGTGCATGCTGTAAATATGGGAAAAGGCCGCTCATTAAAAGACGCCTTTAATTATTACTGCCAGAACTATTCCGATGATTTTCTTGGCGTCATCACCGCCGATTCTGACGGACAGCATATGGCAGAAGATGTGGGACGGTTAGATACTGCCCTCGCAGAATCTGCCCATGCATTGATTCTAGGATGCAGGGATTTTGACGAAGCGTCCGTTCCATGGAAAAGCAGCTTCGGAAACAAAATGACCAGACAGGTGCTGAGATTATTTATAGGCAGTGCCAGACAGGAAGAAGCCAGATCACATTCGAAAGCCATTACAGATACGCAGACCGGACTTCGGGCCATTCCAAATAAATTGATCAAAAGCTACCTGACCCTGCCGGGCGAACGGTTTGAATACGAAACAAATATGCTGATCGAAGCGCTGCATACACATACCCCGATAAAAGAAATAGGCATCCAGACTGTCTACATCAATGCAAACAGCGAAACACATTTTCGGCCTCTGGCAGATTCTTTTGCGATTTATTCTCAGATCTTTTCTACATTTTTCAAATACACGCTCGCTTCACTGTCATCCTTTCTGCTTGACTACGGCATATACAGCCTGCTGATCATGCTGCTGGGATTCCTGCCGCTAGCCCCAAAGATCTGGACAGCTGCCGCCACTGCACGTATATTATCCTCGCTTTATAATTATACAATGAATATGTCTATTGTATTTAAAAACAGCACAGGCCGCCGAAAGACTTTTATAAAATATTATATGCTCTGTATCAGCCAGCTGGCCTGCAGCTCTTTTCTTGTATGGTTCACCTGCCTTCATACAGGACTGTCAGAAATAACTATAAAACTGTTTGTGGACACGCTCCTATTTACTGCCAGCTTTGCCATACAAAAAAACTGGGTCTTTCAAGAAGAACGCACACCTATCCGGCAGCTGCCGCAGCATTCACGCAGGCTTATTTAATACACCAAGTTAACAGCGTCTGGATTTATTTTAAATCTCCCGGACAGGAAAGGCAATAAATTCATGATCTTATATATCAAATTTAGTTTACTTATTTTATCTATAACCGGGTATTTTCTATATTTTACAAACAAATATCATATTAAGGTTTCATTTATTCCAACACTGCTGTGTGCCTGGTGTTCCGGCCTGCTGTTTGCAGCAGGCTTATTAAATCTGCTGCCCGAAGCGGCCTGGCTGCTGTATCTGGGCGGCTTTATGCTTCTGGCAGTGTCTTTGAAACACAAATATATGTTCAGCGGGCGCAACCGGATACTCTATGCCTCCCTGCTTCTTGTACTGGTTTATTTTTTCTGCCTGATGCGCAATGCACATTTTACCAGCTATGATAATTTCAGCCACTGGGCCACTGTCGTAAAAGATATGCTTATCGAAGACCGTATGCCAAACTTTGAAGACACTGTGATTCGTTTCCAGTCCTATCCATTGGGCAGCTCGCTGTTTCTTTATTATGTATGCCGGTTTTTAGGTGCATCCGAAGACTGTATGCTCTGGGCACAGATGTTTATGCTGGCCAGCTTTCTATTCAGCCTGACCGCATTCAGACCAAAAAACATGAACAGCAGCGGCTGGTATGCTGCACTGGCATGCCTCTTATACAGTACGTGGGCTTTATCTGTAAACACTACCATCTATGAGCTGCGTGTGGATACCCTGCTCCCATTAGCAGGCGTTGCTGCATTTGCAGTTATTTATGATTACAGAAAAGAACCACCAAAAGCACTCTGTTATTCTGCTGCACCGTTAATCCTTCTGCTGCAGATTAAAAACAGCGGCATTTTCTTTTATGCAGTATGTGTCCTGTTTTTGACTGTATACACATGGGAATACATCCGCTGCCATAAGCTTCGCTTTTCTCTTACTGCCCTGCTGCTGCCGCTTTCTACTATGTATTTATGGAAAAAACACGTCGCCTTTGCATTTCCAAACGGCATGGAAACCAAACATTCTATGAGCGCGGCCAATTATGGACAGGTGTTTGCCAAAAAAACAGCTGAAGACCTAATCACGATCGCACGCCTTATTTTAAAGCGCTTTACATCTTCAGACAGCATAGAAGTGAAACTAATGCTTACACTGACCGTTCTATTCCTTATACTGGCTGTATTGTTACGGTCCTATAACCAGTCCAAAAAGCTGCTTTGTATGATGGCTGCATGCCTGGGATGCCTGTCTGCGTACACGCTGTCTTTATATGCAATGTATATTTTCTCCATGCCGATGGGTGAAGCTTCACACCTGGCAAGCTATGACAGATATGTACTTTCTGTGCTGATTTTTATATACGGCATAAGCATGATTCTTATTATATGTACATTAAATAATTTAAGTATTAATATTGAATACACAGGTACTAAAGGAATACACCTCGCAAAGCTCTCCGTCATACTAATTACAGCCTCACTGGCGCTTCAAGTCAGGCTTCATGTAAATACTTTTATCCGACAGCCTGACTTTACCAAGACCGAACGGTACAGCCTCCAGCAGCTGCTGCTACGGGACGGTGTACAGGCGGGCGATTCCTGCCTGATCTACTGTAAAAGTACAGATTATAATTCCAGATATCTCTTCTACCTGATGCGATATGAGCTTTGGACAAACGACATATTGGTTGTTCGTGAAAAGGATTTTGACCAGTACAAACAAAAGATTTCTGATTATGACTATTTTATGATATGGGATAAACAGTCCAAAGCTGCCGGAGCCGCAAAATGAAACACCTCTGCTGTACAAACATGATCAAAATAGTTATATATTCATTAAATTTTAATTCATAACTGCCGAATCTAAAGCCTTACAATATTTATAACATATAGGATTGTACTTTCTAAAACAAAAGATTATAATATATCCAAAGAGAGGTGAATATTTTGGACGCATTAAAACAAGATCATCTTTACACATTAGAAGATATTTATGCATTACCAGCTCTAGAGCGTGTTTGAAAAATCATTCCCGCGATCTGCACTCCCCACTTAGCGGATAATCTATCCCAAATTTAATCAACATAGCCCGCTATGCCTCATAAATTTGGGATAAATTCTCCACCAAGTGTGAAGCACATCTCACGGAAAGCATTTTTAAGACACGCTCTAGAGCATATCTTAAAAACTCAACATTTTTAAACACGCTTTCATAACAGACTGCGTTCTTTTACCCAATTTTAATGATTTTCCATATCCAGCTCTAGTTCCCTCTTTAGGTCTTCTTCTGACATATACTTACGGAAAATTTTCTCTAATATTATATCATAAATATACATAACAGCTGCCGGCAGCACCAGAAGCATAAACGGCACCAGATACATGGCAAGCAGGCTGGCTGCCAGAATCACAAATACAAGCACCGACCAAGGCAGGTTGATAATAGCAATAATTATGGCATTTTTCAATGTAGCTTTAATCCCATTTTCAAATCTGGCAGAATATGTAAAAATATAAACGCACCAGATCGACCAGAAGATCATCAAAATAAAAAAGAAATAACTTAACATGCCCAGAGGTGATCCCTTTTCCAAAAAAGCAGACATGATCTGATAATCTGTAAACAAAAATGCAAACACAACCATCATAATCAGCCATATGATTGTCGTCTGTTTAAAATTTGACTTAAAAGAATACCAAAAGCCTTTCCACACATAACCGCGGTTGCCCCGCAGTGATTTGTGCACTACATAATAAAGTGCTGTCGTAGCGGCCCCCAGCGTAAAAACCGGAAGGCTGAACACAGTCCACAGGATGCATAAAAAGAATCCATCCGCCACTTTATTCATAACGTTAAAAAACTTATTGTCTAAGTTAAAATTCATATGCTACTCCTTTGTACTCCCATTCACTTTTGAAACATGCCCGATATTTTTATACTCACGAGCGATGAAACCTGCCATACACCTTTCGGCATTGACGCTCGTGAGCCGGCATTACTGACATATTTTACTGCTCGTCAGCTAACCTACGGTAGAAGCCATCAGGCTCAAGTTTCCATTGATGCACAGGCTGCCATATCCGCATGGCACAATAAAATGATCGCCCTTTTTCAGCGGCTGCTGGTCAATGGTTCCTTCTCCATCCAGCACAGACATCAGCAGGAACGGATATTTCTGCTCCATCTGAAATTCTCCTGCGACATCCAGCTTAAAGATTTTATAATAGGTACAGCTATATAATTCATTGAGCCGATTTACAGGCAGGTCTGCTGCTGAAACTACGCTGTCGGCAGCATCCTTCGCCGGTACTGTAATGACATCCTTGCTCTGCTGCAGATGAAGCTCCCTCGGCCTGCCGTTCTGCAGCCTGTCATAGTCATACAGGCGGTAGGTAATATCACTGCTCTGCTGCGTCTCAAGAATCAGACAGCCGCCCTTGATCGCATGTACCGTACCCGGGTCAATCTGTATAAAATCACCTTTTTTGATTTTGATTTCGCGAATCAGATCTGTCCATCTGCCCGCGTCAATCATATCGTTCAGCTCTTCTTTTGTCTTTGCATGATGTCCGATGACAAGAGAAGCATCTTCGTCGCAGTCTAAGACATACCAGCATTCTGTCTTTCCAAAGGAACCGTTTTCATTTACATTTGCATAGGCATCATCCGGGTGCACCTGAATGCTCAGATCGTCCTTTGCATCTATGATCTTGACCAGCAGCGGGAAACGGTCGCTGTCACAGCTGCCAAACAGCTCCCTATGCTGATCCCATATTTCAGAAAGCTTGTTTCCGGCAAAGCTGCCATTTTTAACCGTGCCGTCACCGCTTGGATGTGCGGAGATTCCCCAGCATTCGCCGGTATGCTCTCCTGCTGCTTCATAATGGAACTCGTTTTTTAGACGGCTGCCGCCCCAGATATTTTCTGTACAGACCGGATCTAAAAACAGGCACTGCTTTTTACAGCCGGATAAAGACCCGCTGCCTGCCTGTGTCCCTACAAGGCTGGCTGCACCAATAATTCCTGCGTCATTGCCGTTTTGTGCGATTACTACCTGTGGAATATAGGTGACGGAGCCTCCAAAGCATCCTTCCTGCAGATATTTTGTCAGCGGCTCTGTCAGCTTTTCGCGCTGCGCGCATACACCGCCTCCCAGAACGATAATATCCGGCCTGAAAATGTTCACGAGGTCTATAATACCATCTGCCAGATAGCGGATATAGTTTTCCACCAGTGTTTTTCCACATGCATCGCCTGCCCATGCGGCATCAAATGGAATCTTTGCATTCATGTTATCCAGATTCTGCCCACAAAGCTGCCAGAGCTGCGATTCTGTATGCTGTTTAGCCATTTCTTTTGCATCCTTGATCAACGCTGACGCAGAAGCATAAGCCTCCAGGCAGTCATCCCTGCCGCATGTACATTTTCTGCCCTCAGAGCGTATTCTCGTATGTCCAAGCTCTACTCCGCCCGGATGTCCGCCTTCAAATATTTTTCCGTCTATGACTATGCCCCCGCCTACTCCGGTGCCCAGCGTCAAAAATGCCGCATTCTTATATCCCTTTGCCGCACCCTTTACCACTTCACCGAGTGCTGCACAGTTTGCATCATTGTTTATATAGATCGGAACCGGCAGATATTTTTTCAGTTCTTCTGCTAACGGCACGTTATCCCAGCGGATATTGTTCGAATACAATACAACTCCATTCTCACTGTCAATTGTTCCAGGACTTCCTACACCGACTCCCAGACAGTCCTCCATGCTGCATCCATGATCCTCCAAGAGCCTGCGCGCCGTCCTGCCCATATCTTCGATCACCTGCTTATACGGCCTCTCAGCCCCCGTCGGTATGGATGTCTGCGCCAGCATCTCATATGCTGTATCGACAATCCCTATTTTTATGCCCGTTCCGCCCAGGTCGATTCCGATGATTACGTTCTTTTTTGCATCTGCCATACCAGTCTTCTCTCCTTCTCTTATTAAAATTTTTTGTCCCATAGACTTAATCATAACATATATTTTCACTGCCGCATACACTTTGTATACAACTTATGCCCTGAGTTACACCTTTTTTTCAAGACAGTTTCTCTACTCCCTGCCTCCAAGCAGTTTTCCCGCTTCCGCAGGCAGCTTTGGGTATACATTGTTTTAAATCTGCACATTCCCTTTCCAAAGCAGTTTCCCGCTGTCCATCAGCAGTACTTCATAGTTCCCGGACTGTACCTCCCAGTCCCCTTCTTTTCCATATATAGCAAAAAACTCCCGGCCGATCGGAATGACGGTCTCACGTTTCTCGCCTTTTTTCAGCCATAGTTTTTGAAATGCCTTCAGCTCTCGCACACGCGGTGCCACATCTGATTCCAGTACCCTGCGGTAGCACTGCAGCACAATCGCATCGTCGCAGTCGCCTGTATTTTCAACACTGCATCGAAGGTTCATTTTGGGCACATCTGTGCCTTGCGCTGCCAGACCCGCGGCTGAAGCTTTCGGCTCCGCCTCGATCGTTACATCCGACACACGGAAAGACGAGTAGCCGAATCCTTCTCCGAAAGCATATAATGCACCATCTTCTTCATTATAATAATGCATTGCCTGGTAAGAGCCTTTATAATTATAGTAAACCGGCAGCTGCCCGGTGCTTCTCGGCAGTGAAACCGGCAGACGCCCGGACGGAGATTTTTTTCCGTAAATCAGATCCGCTATGGCAGCACCGCCCATCGGCCCTGGATAAAAGGCGTACAGCAGCGCATCTGTACCCGCGCTGATCTTTGGCACCGCATACGGCCTTCCGGCAATAATCAATGTGACGATCTTTTTCCCTGTCTCTTTTACACGGTCAAACAGCAGCTCCTGCTCTTTTGGCAGATGAATATCAGCAGCATCCACGCCTTCTCCGCAGTCCATCTCTATTTTCGTCGTACCGTCTATAACAGCCGCTCCGTTTTTGTCAAAGACAGCCCCTCCAAACCGGCTGGATGATCCGCCCAGTGCCAGTATGGCAACATCACACCACTCCGCAAGCTCCTGTGCTTCGTTCAAATCCGCACCGTTGCTGAGCCGCAGGCTTCTTCCCTGTGCCGACTGCAGCAGCCCTTCCCAGACAGTAACGCCTGTGCCTGCCTGCATCTCTTTTCCTGCACCGTCTTTTTGGAATGGCTTTAATGGCGGAGAATAATCTCCGATCTGTCTGTATACATCATCAGCGTTCGGCCCGATTACCGCTATTTTGAGTGACTGATCTTTCAGCGGCAGCACACCGCCTTCATTCTTTAACAGCACCACCGATTCTTCTGACAGCTGCCTTGTCTGTGGATAACTGTCATATGCATATGCGTGGTAATATCCCTGCGGATGATACCCGGCTGTCCGCTTTCCATCTGTACCTATAAATGGTGCATCAAACAGGCCGCATTCGTATTTTAATGTCAGCACACGCAGCGCTGCCCGGTCAATGTCCTCCATTGTGATCAGGCCTCTTTTGAGTGCTTCTTCCAGCCTGGAAAATGCCACATCCCACAATCCGATATCTACGCCTGCTTTCAGCGCCACGGCTGCTGACCTTACATTATCCCCGGTCATCACATCCAGCTGATCGACCGCCAGTCCATCCGCCATAACGACACCATCAAACCCGAACGATTCCCTCAGAATCTTATTTAACAGCCAGCCATTTGCATGGCAGTATATGCCGTCTATCTCATTATAGGCAGCCATAATCCCCCGTACGCCGGCCTGACAGCATGCCTCGGCCGCAGGCAGATGTATTTCTGACAGCTCTCTCACGCCGATCCTTGCCGCACTGGCATTAACACCTCCTGTCGTCTCGCCCTGCCCGCAGAAATGCTTTGCGACTACTGCACAGCCCCTGTCCTGCATGCCTTCCACAACAGCCCGCGCCATACATGCAGCCAGATATGGATCTTCTCCAAAACATTCCTCACTCCGTCCCCATCTGGGATCTCTGAGTATATCCAGCAGCGAAACCAGAGCCAGATCAACACCCATCCCTGTCAGCTGATCCGCACAGACCTGTGCAGCCTCTTTGATCCGCTCCGGCGAAAAAGACGCACCAGAGGCCAGATTGACCGGAAGCAGATACCCGTCCAGCGCCTGATGCCCATGCGGGCATTCGCTGCTCATCATAACAGGTATCGAGAGCCTTGAATGTTCGATTACGTATTTCTGCAGCTGGTTATATGCCTTTACGGCCTCTTCTCCTGTCAGCCCGTTTTCATAATTTCTGCCGGACCAGGGATCTGCGCGGTACAGCCCGTACAGCGTGCCCAGCCCGCCGCAGCACTCTACTTCATGCTCAAATTCCTCAGTAAACGTAATCTCCCCGTTTTCTTTTTCTATACGATAAATATCAAAACCGTACAGCCGCTGACAGAGCTGTCCGATCTTCTCCCGGACAGTCATCTGCTCCAGCAGCTCTTGCGCACGCTTTGCTGCCTCTTGTTTTCTATTCATAAAAGATAAATTCCTCCTAACCACTTTGGCAAAACGATTCTCCAACGATAGAAAGCACGCTGCGCGAGCTTTCTATTGTCATGAATAAGAAATACCCCGCAGCAAGCTGCGGGATATCCCTTAACATATACTTTTAAAATACAGGACAGGCTTTTTGAACGCGCAAAATATTACACTACCTTAACCGTCACCACTTCATATGGCCTGCATAATACTTCAATACGGCTGCCTTCGACCACTGCCTCCTGCTCTGTTTCTTCCAGCAGGTTGCATATATATGCTTTTGCAAACGGCCTGTTTACAATCAGGTGAGCTTTCGTCTTTGCATTTTCCGTCTCGTACATACGGAAAACAGTACCTGAGCCGTCTTCTGCTGCCTTGATTGTCTCCAGTACCACATTCGCTTTATCTACCGTAGCCAGACAGCTGCTGCATCCCGGCTCTCCGCCGTTTACTGCGATCGCCGGCTGATTCAGATAGTATGCCTCTCTGACTGTACCTGCCTGCTGCCATCCTTCGGCATGTGGATAGATCGCATACGTAAAGAAATGCTCTTCCTGATCAGCCACCGGATTCGGCTCTATGCCGGATTTAATCAGGGTCAGCGCCATATTGGAATCCTTAATGGAATGTCCGTATTTGCAGTCATTTAACAGGCTGACACCATAATGCCCCTCGGAAAGGTCGATCCATTTCTGTCCGCAGCTTTCAAAACGCGCCTTATCCCAGCTCGTATTGGAATGTGTCTTTCTGGTCAGATTGCCAAACTGCACTTCGAACGTAGCCTGATCCGTATGCACATCGATCGGGAAATGAACCTTCAGCAGATGCTGGTGCTCTTTCCAGTCTACATACGTCTCAAAATCGATCCTTCTGCTCTGCGCATAAAAATGAATGCTCTGGCGGATCAGGGAATTACTGATCTTTCTTGTCTGCACAAGTGTAGCCCGCACAGGCCCTATTTCCGTCCATTCCATGCTTTCCAGCTTCTCTGCATCCCAGTATTTTTCTGTGTAATAAATATCAATATCCCAGTTATCATAATAAATCGGCTTATCCTCATACATGCGCATAACGTTTGCACATTTGCCCTGCTGCAGCACTTCCCTGTCATTTTCTTTATCGTAAATGCTGGTAAACAGGCCGTTTTCATCCAGACGGATCGTATAGAACGGTGTTTCCAGCTGTCTGTCGCCTGTCAGCTCGAATGCGCAGGCCGCTTCTGCTCCTGTCTCCTGCACCTGTGCAAATGTCTGATAGCCCTTTGACGGCAGATTCTTCAGATATACAACCGCTCCGTCATCTGTCTGCTGCACCGGATATAGATTTCCTTCTTCATCTGCCAGTGCTTTTGCCTTTGTATCCGGCAGTTTTACAATGTCGTTTCGTACACTGCCTGTCGTATTAAAGACCGTCACGCCTTCCCCGTCTTTTGCAAGCGCGCTCAGGCGTTCTTCCATCAATGCATGCATTTTCTCATTTATTTCGGCATACTCTCGTTTTGTTACCTCGTACACTTCGTGTATGCTTGATCCAGGCAGAATATCATGGAACTGGTTTAACAGAACCACCTTCCACATTTTATCCAGCTCTTCTGCCGGATATGGAAGCGCATCCTGCGTCAATACAGACAGCAGCTCCAGATCCATCAGCCCAAGCTCTGCCTTTCTGTTCGAACGCTTATTACGCGCCATTGAAGTATACGTACCTCTGTGGTATTCAAAATACAGCTCGCCTTCCCATACCGGAAGCCTTCTGTCTTCGGCCACACGTTCCTTTAACTCGTCAAAAAATGTCCGTGCAAATACCTGACGTACTTTCGGAATGCCTCGTATCCCCTGTTCCATACGCTTGGATGTCTCCAACATCACACGGTCCGGGCCGCCTCCGCCGTCGCCATAGCCAAAGCAGATTAAAATATCATTGTTGATATCCTTATTCTGATACCTCGTCCAGCCGCCCATGATCGAATCCGGGTGCAGAATGCCGTTGTATGTGGTAAAGAAATTCTCTGTCGGCTGTCCTACATCCAAGGTTGTAATCAGGTACGTCAAAATCTGAGTTCCATCTATGCCCTTCCAATACATTGTATCATAAGGTACTTTGTTAAACTGGTTCCATGCCAGTTTTGTAGTCATAAAATAATCTATCCCGCATTTTTTCATAATCTGCGGCAGTGCACCACTGTATCCAAATACGTCCGGCAGCCACAGAATGCGGTTGTCCACGCCGAATTCTTCTTTGAAGAACCGTTTTCCGTGCATAAACTGCCTTACCAGCGACTCGCCTGAAGTCAGGTTGCAGTCTGCCTCTACCCACATACCGCCTTCCGGCTCCCAGCGCCCTTCGCGGACACGCTCTTTGATACGTTCATACAGTTTTGGGTAGCGTTCCTTTACAAACCAGTACAGCTGCGGCTGGCTAGACATAAACCGATAGTTTGGATACTCCTCCATCAGCTTTAATACGGTAGAAAAGCTGCGGGCTACTTTTTCCCTTGTCTGTGCAACTGTCCACCACCACGCTACGTCAATATGTGTATGGCCGATACAGGTAGCCACAATCTCACTCCATCCGGCCAGCTCTTTGTACAGCTTCTGCTCAATATAATCAGAAGCTGCCTGCAGGGATGCATAAAACTCTTCTGAATACGGATTCCTAAGATCCAGCAGATTTACTGTTTCATTTAATGCATGCGTCAATGCCAGCCTGTCCTGAGACTCTGCCTCCATACGCGTAAAAGCCATAAGCGGCGTCCAGAGGTCATAATAAAGTTTTTCAATCGCGGCATCTATTTCACGCATATCTGCATTGAGCGCAAACTCACTATGCAGCGTTCCGGTATACGCCTGCAGCTGAATATCCAGCGTTTCTCCCGCCGCTGCTTCTTCCCGAAGCAGCACATCCAGATGGTTTAAATCCATTCCCTGGATCGGCTCACCATTTATAAATACTAAAAACTGCGGATTTCTGCCATGGTCAGCTTCATCAATCTGTGTGCTGACATGCATCCACATACGCGTTCCTTCCAGCTCCTCTGGAACTGTATAAGAGACTTTAAACCAGCAATGACGGTCCGGCCCATACCAGTGCATTGTCTTGCTGTCAAACTCTTTCCACTCTGCCGCGTCTTCTTCTGCCTCCTGCGGAGTTATGAAAAATCCTTCTTTATACTGCCATTTTGGTATTTCAAATTTCTGCTTTACCTTCAGCTTCTCTAATTCCTGGCAGATTACTTTGACTCTTTTGTCCAAAAAATCCATGACGAGTCCCTCCGTTTACTATTAACTATTATATATGATGTTCCTTTAGATATGATAAAATATCATCTATGGTCGTAAATGCAAGTCCTGTCACTGTATCTGCGCATCCATAATATATCGCTATCCTGCCTGTATCAGCATCTGCAAGTGCCGCACAAGGAAATACTACATTCGGTACGTCTCCGACACACTCATAATATTCATGCGGTGCCAATATATAATCTTTTGAACGGTAAATAATCTTCCACGGCTCTTCCAGATCCAGCAGTGCAGCACCCATGCGGTATACAAATCCGTTACATGTCGTGATAACGCCGTGATAAATCAGCAGCCATCCTTCATCTGTCTCAATCGGAGTAGGGCCAGGGCCGACTTTTGTAATCTGCCATGCTGATAAATTACCCGGAACCGGGCTCATCAGATGACGATGGCGGCCCCAGAACTCCATATCCCTGCTCTGGCTGATAAATATATCGCCAAAAGGCGTATGTCCATTATCGCTCGGCCTGCTCAGCATAACATACATGTCATTTATTTTACGCGGGAACAAAACTCCGTTGCGGTTGCATGGCAGAAAAGCATTTTCCAGCTGCACAAACTTTTTAAAATCATACGTATATGCTACTCCTATTGTAGGCCCATGATATCCATTGCACCAGGTAACATAATAGCGGTCTTCAATAAAGCATACTCTAGGGTCATAACGATATTCATTTTTTAAAATCTCGCCGTCTGCACCCTCCATCTGTACCGGCTCATCTTCTATTTCCCAATGATAGCCATCCTTACTCTTCCCTACAAAAATATCCATCGAAATCGACTTGCTGTCGCAGCGGAATATGCCCGCATATCCATCCTCAAACGGTACCACTGCACTGTTAAATACACTGTTAGATACCTTGTTTCCGTCTCTTCCGATAATCGGATTTTTACTGTAGCGCCACAGCGGCATCTGATTACCTTCCGGCTTATCTTCCCATGGAATATTCGGCATAGCCTGTCCTATAATCCTGCTCATGCGCTCTCCTTTCTTCCTTATAAAAATGTATTAAAAAGCATTGATAGGGAATCCATATATATACAGATTCCCTATCAGATTAACGCTTATTTATAATTCCCTATTTTCTATTTAATATTTATTCTGCTGCATCTACCTGTTCCTGAGCTTTGTCGCGGATTGTTTCCCATCCAGCAGACTTGAACTCTTCGATCATCTTAGGAACTAATTTCTCAGGGTCCTGTGCACCTGTCCACAGCTCAGACCTATACTTCTCATATACGCTGCGGCAGTTTGCCAGTTCTGTTTCAACTTCGCTGGTATCCATATCGAAACCAAGCATTACAGAAGGAATAGCGCCGTTGTTCAGCTCTTCTACTTCTTCCCATTCATTTACATCTACAGTTGAAAGCAGAGATACGTTAAAGAATGTACCCTGTGTATAACCAGCCATAGTCCAGTCTTCATTCAGCTTTGTTACTTTGCCGTCATCTGTGTATTCGAAGTTTTCGCCTTCTAATCCATAGTAGAACATATCACGGGCTTTTGTATCTGTATTTACCAGCTGTAATAACTGCAGAGCCTTCTCAGGATGCGGGCAGCTTACATAAATACCATTCATAGAGCCACGTACGGATGTGTTTGATACAACTGTATCACCGTATTTGATTGCTTCACATTCGTCGATAGTATTTCTAGGACCCCAGTTTGACTTTGCAGCACCGCTCCATCCCTGTGCTACGAAGAAATTACGGTATCCGTTAGAGTCGTCAGCTGTAGGCGCGTCACCATTGATAATGCCGTCCTTATACATCTGATGAATGCTCTTTAATGCTTCCATAACATCCGGATCTTCCAATGGATTTACAACTTTCTTTTCTGTATCATCATATCTGACTCCAAGTGAAGGAAGTCCTGCACCCAGCTGATCATAATAAGAAAGCATCCAGTCAGCGCCAGACTTGGACATATAATAAGGCGCTCCGCCTTCTCCATCCTTGATCGTCTTCAGAGCCGTTGCCAAATCTTTCACATTATTTATATTTTGATAATCAACATTATACTTTTCTGCAATAGCTGCATCCCAGATAAAGTAATTTGTGATAGAACTGTCTTTGTACGTAGGAATCGCATAGATCTTATCTTCGATCGAAGCTGCTTTCCAATAATTCTCTGGAATCATTGCATACAGATCTGGAGCTTCTGTCGGCAGCAATTCTGTAAGATCCATAAAAATACCTGTAGATACTTCCGAATTATAACGACTCTGATCTGTAAACAGGATATCAAATGCTTCACCAGAGTTTGCAATAACGCTTCTGCGGTTCTCCCAGTCTCCCCAAGGAACGATTTCCATATCTACATGTACGTTAATCTTTTCTTCCAGATATGCATTCGTATGTTCCAGCCATGCATCATAATTATCCGGCATTCCGTTGCCTACCTGAATCCATTTGAGTGTAACAAGTTCGTCGGTACCGCCACTGCCGTTTGCATCACCAGAGTCTTCTTTTTCTGCGTCGTCACCCTTGTTCGCATCATCCCCTGTGCTGTTGCCTGCATCGCTGCCTTTGCTGCTGTCATCGTTGGAATCACCACAGCCTGCCAGAGCGCTGACACCGAGCATACCTGCTAATAATAAAGCCATCAATTTTTTCTTCTTCATACTTTTCTCCCTTCTTAAAAGCAATCAGTTTTCATATTCTTAACCATCATATCTTAAAATATACAGTTCGTCAACAGCTGCTGCTGTTTTCTTAACCTGTGATTAACCTTTTACGGCACCAACCGTAAGTCCTGAAATAAAGTATCTCTGGAAGAATGGATATGTACAGGCAATCGGCACGATAATGATGATTGCCATAGCCATTCTGGCACCCTCTTTCGGCATAGCATTTTTATACTGCTGCAGCGTCAGTCCCATGGATGGATTATTTGCCATCATGTCAATATTTCTCTGTACCTGATTCAGCAGAGCCTGCAGGGAATTTAACTTTGTATTTGTAACATACAGTGAAGCCTGAAACCAATCATTCCAGTAACCAAATGACAGGAACAGCGCAATCGTCGCCAGCATTGGTTTGGAAAGCGGCAGGGCAATCTTTGTAAAAATCGTCATCTGGCTCGCACCGTCAATCTGTGCGGACTCAATGACAGAATCTGGTATGTTTGTCTTAAAAAACGTACGGCAGATCACGACATTGAACGATGACATACACAATGGCAGGATCAACGCCCAGACCGTATTTCTCAGATTCAGCATCTGTGTATTTACTACATAAGATGCAATCATACCACCATTAAAGATCATAGGAATAAATACAATGGTAGTAACCAGTCCATTCAGCTTATAATTATTTCTGGAAAGCACATATCCCATCGTACTTGTCAAAGCAAGACCGATCACAGTGCCCACCACCGCAACAAACACAGAAATACCCAGTGCCCGAAAGATCATAGCAGCTTCATCAAACAGAAACTGGTAAGCTTCTGAGGAAAAGCTCTCTGGTATAAACTGATATCCATTCGCACGTATGGATTCTTCCGATGAAATGGAAATCATAAATACAAATATTACCGGTATAATACATACCGCTGCAAGCACCCAGAAAATAACGTTAAAAAGCAGATTTGTCTGCGGCTTGATTCGGTTTAGAGTCATAGACTCCGCAAGATCTTTATCATTCTTAGCCATAACACCCTCCTATATAATTGCACTGTCTTCATCAATCTTCTTTACAAGCGCATTCGCCAGCAGGATCGTAATACAGCAGGCCACTGACTGGAAGAATGTAGCAGCTGACGTCATGCCGATCGGCGTCGAAGACTGTATGGCATTAAATACGTATGTATCAATCGTTGCAGTCGCATTAAAGATAGATCCTTTCGCTCCCTGTGATACCTGATAGAACAAACCAAAATCAGAATAAAACACCTTGCCGACATTAAGAATGAACATCATAATGATTACATTCTTCAGACATGGAAGTGTAATATGCCATACCTGCTGCGTCTTATTTGCACCGTCCATAACCGCAGCCTCGTATAACGTAGTATCAATACCTGTAATGCTTGACAGGTAAATGACCATATTATAACCTGTGTTTTTCCACAAATTCATAAAAATGAGGATAAACGGCCACACCTTCGGCGTCATATACCACTGCACCGGATCACTTCCCGCATTTCTCAGCACACTGTTAATCATACCATTGTCTACATTCAAGAATGCATCTACAAAGTAAGCGACAACTACCCATGACATAAAGTACGGGAAAAACATCAGCGTCTGATACACCTTTGATTTTCTCTTGCTATGCAAAAGGCTGATCATGATTGCCAGTCCTACCGAGAAAAACAATCCCAGTACAATAAACACAACATTGTACAATATTGTATTCCTCAGAATGACGAATAAATCGTTCGACTTGACTAAGAACTCAAAATTTTTAAATCCGGCCCAGTCACTATGCAGCACATTGTAGATGAACCCCTTCCCTGCGACCGCTTTGTAATTTTTGAATGCTATGATCAGTCCGAACATCGGCATAAAACAAAACAACAGATACCAAACGCATCCCGGCAGCGCCAGAATCGTCAGCTCCGTGTCGTTTTTTGTCCATGAACGCTTTTTGCGTTTTTTGTTTTGACTTTCCATTGCCTCCTCCTTTCTTGTTAAGCAAAGCCGTTAACATTTTTTATGATCTGATTTTAACATTTTACCAGTATTTTGTCAATCCTTTTAAACATTTTTTTCAAATTTCTGATTTCCGTTGTGCATTTTGACTAATTCTACAAATGGCATTTCGTTTTTTCACAAAAAAATATACGTAGAGATTTATTTTTTATGCCTATTCTTCGTTCATAAAATGTTAACTTTTGTTAAAAAATTATTGCTTTAATTTCTACAGACAGTCTGCTGCACTTAATGAAATCAACTGTTTAGACGCTGCTTTCAGCGCAGCCGGAATAATAATGCTGATTTACTGCAGTTTATATATATGTAGCTTCTTAAAAACACCTGATCAAAATGCTGAACAACCTTATTAAGACATTTATTTTTTTCTAAATATTAACGAAATTTTTTCTAAAACGAAAATAAAATGTAATATTTTTTAAATAAATGTTGCCAAATAAAGTTAATTGTGTTAAGATTGATCCATCTCAGACAAAATGTACATTTGAACGAGCAAATTATCAAATTATTTTTAGATCTAAAAAAAATTGAATAGAAGATATTACAGGGGGTAACAAATTTTATGAAAAAAGCAATCAAGAGAAACTTACGCAGAAAGGCAACCGCCCTGGCTGCGGCTGTATCTGTAATCGGGACTGCGACGCCTGTTTATGCCAGTGACACGCTGCCATTTTTAGGCGAAAGCGCAAAAGGTGAAAATCAGGCATACGCACACGGCTATCGTGCAGAAGACATGCTGAACTGGTCGCCGGAAACTGATCCATATTCAGAGATCATGCGTGCCAGAGTGCCGCTCCAGAATCGAAATGCAGCGTTTGCCGCTACGCAGGCAAATCCAAAGCTTGACAGCACAACAGAGCTTTTCGCACTGTCCGGCGATTACGGCAATGCATTTTTTGATTCCTATCCGTATACGAATGAATTCAGCCAGTACCTGTTTAATTTCTGGCAGTATACCGACTATTTCGGCTCATGGCACGGCCTTCCTACAGAAGAAGTACCGGAAGATATGCTGTATGTAAGCGAGCGCGGCGTTACAGATGCCTGGAAAAACCGCAAATATGAATTTGGTCTGGTAAATATGCCGAACCCTGCATACACGAACGCAGCCCATAAAAACGGCGTGCTTTCGATCGGATGCATCTTCCTTCCTCGTGCAGGCTTAAAGCATACCGCTTTCCTGACACAGGATGCAGACGGCAGCTTCCCATATGCAAAGAAGCTGGTAGAAATGTGTAAATATTACGGCTTTGATGGATGGTTTATCAACCAGGAAGAATCCATACCGGCAGCTGACGTTCCTCTATATAAGCTGTTCTTAAAGCAGATGCGTGATGAAGGACTTTACATACAGTTTTATGACAGCATCGATAACGAAACCGGTGCCCTTAACTATGAAAACTCCTTTACCCCTGTAAACTCTCCGTTTGTAAAGGAAGGCGATACACAGTACTGTGATTCCATGTTTGTCAACTATGCATGGACTGACAAGCTGCAGAAAGCCGCTGAGCATGCGGAATCATTAGGACTTGATCCTCATAAGGCAGTATTCGCAGGCGTCGAAGCAGAGAAGTACAGATGGGAGCAGTTTGAATTTGATTATGCATATCGTAATTTTGACCTGCGCCAGAACATCGGCGAAGACGGACAGCCATTGGTCTCTATTGCTGCATTCTGTCCAGACGGCGTATACCGCGGCTTAGATGAAGATTTAGACAACTGGGTGAATGACAACGTAGCAATGCGCCGTGAAAAAGACGAATTCCAGTGGATGGTATTCGACCGTGAGCGTATATGGTGGTCCGGCCCGTTTATGGATCCTTCCAAGGCAAGCTTTACCGCAGACCGTTCTACTTATGAGGCCAGAAAAGATATCGGTATCGGAACCTTTGAGAAAAAGGACAAGGACGGCAATGTCGTTCCATACAGCTTTGACGGCATAGCAGCTTATATTACAGAGCGTTCTGTCATCAACGGCGATACATTTGTTACAAACTTTAACACCGGACACGGTATGGAATACCGCATGAAGGGCAGTGTATCCAACAGCCATGAATGGTCAAACATCAACGTTCAGGACATCCTTCCGACATGGCAGTGGTGGATTGATTCGAAAAAGGAAACACTGAAGGCAGACTTCGATTACGGTACAAAGCTCGGCAAGAATTATGACAACGGCAAGGAAGATCCTTTAGGAAAGAAGGGCAGCTTTGATTATAAACAGATCGGCGCATTTAACGGCGGTTCTTCCTTAGTCATCTACGGCGACGCAGGCAAGGATGATTTCATCCACCTTTATAAGACCAGCTTAGATGTAAAGGATAACACCCATGTAAATGTTACATTCCAGAAAGTATCCGATGACAAGGCAAAACTGCAGCTCGGCCTGATCTTTGAAGATGAGCCTGATAAAATAGTTAAGCTTGACATCAAAAATACTGACAAGACCGGCGGCTGGACAAAATCGAACGTAGACCTGTCCCAGTACAGCGGCAGGAAGGTTGCAGCAATCGGCCTCGGCGTATCTGACAATGCAAAAGACTTCCAGATCAACGTAGGCAAGCTGGCATATTTAAGCTCTGATAAACTGGCTTCTCCTGCAGCTCCTACCGGGCTTACGATTGACAAGGCTTATGATACCGGCGAAATGGTTGTTTCCTGGGATCTTGACTCTTATGATGATGTAAAACAGTACAATGTATATACGGTAAAAGACGGTAAGGAAATTTTCCTCGGCGGTACATACGATGATATTTTCTATATCAAAGACGTCTACACGACTGATGGAAAAGCAGCTATCCGCGTAAAAGCTGTTTCTGAGGAAGGCAAGCAGAGCAAGGCTGCAAAAGCTGTTTATGACTACGACAGCGCAGTAAAGGATGTAGCCGTAAAAGCTGAAGACGGCAAGCTGAATGTAACATGGACCGGCGGAAAAGCAACCGTTACCGTAAAGAAATCATATAGTACAGATACGACAACATGGACAGCAAAGGGTGAAAACAGTGCCGTAGTAGAAGTACCTACAGGCAAGGATGCTGACGGCGCAAGATACACCATGTTTATCACAACAGAGGACGGCGCAGTTACTGCATTTGACGGACGCTTAGACGACAGCTACTGCCAGCCATACAGCGGCTCTGTAGTAAACAGCTCCTTAACAGCACCACTGCCAAAGGACTGGTATAAGATGATCTATACGAAAACCACTCCAGACGGCACTTCCGAACCAAAAACACTGATCCGTTACAGCGGCAATATGCCATATGTAGCAGACGCTGATGATATTACAATAGTATTAGAAGATTACGCTGGAAACCGCTCCGAAGAAGTGACTGTCCACAATGACACAGCTATCGTCGTAACTCCTGAAACAAAGGTAGAATCCTTAAACCCTGGCGATACCTTAAAGTTTACGGTATCACTGCGCGGCGTTAAGAAAGACGAACCTGTGAAATGGGAAATCCTCAACCAGAGCAGATACAAAGAGAGCACAAAAATCGAAGTTACCGAATCAAAAGACGGCGCACAGGCAGAATGCACCCTGACAATCGGCGCGGACGAAACCAGAACATCGATCACGCTTCAGTGCAGCGTGGCATCGGATGCTTCGATCTGGGCAAAAACATCCAGCATTAAGATCAATCAGCCTGAAAAATAAATATTACCTGCACTTATCGAGCGAAAGCTCATCCATATAACAAGCAGCGGAACGTACACCGCGTGTACGTTCTGCTGTCACAAACGATAGAAAACACGCTGCGTAAACTTTCTATTGTCACAAACGATAGAAAACACGCTGCGAACTTTCTATTGTCACAAATGATAAGGGACGCTTCATATGGATGAGGCGTCCCCTATCATTTTTCTGCTCATCTGCATAGAATCACATATAAATGCTAAATCCCATATAAATGCCAGATTACATATTAATGCTAACTTTATTGTTCATAAAATATTCACTTCTGTAAAGAAAATCTTGCTTTGCTTTTCACGAAACAACATGATATACTAGTAAAAACACTGAAGCAGCATATGTTGACACAAAACGAAAAGGGGGTTCCAATGAGTAAAACAACAATGCAGGACATCGCAGATGCCCTAGGAATCTCAAGGGTGACAGTATGGAAGGTATTCAAAAACCAAAGCGGCGTATCCTCATCCCTGCGCGAAAACGTCCTAAACAAAGCAAAAGAGATGGGATATTCAAAGATCAGCCTTCCTGCTGCATCCGAAGAAACTGACGCGGGCGACAACGAAAAAACGGTCTCCCTGATTATTTCAAGGCCGGATTCCTCCACCTTCTGGACAAATATTATACACCGGATGGCACAGGAGCTTTCCTACCATAATGTAAATATGATGTATACGTATATGCCATCCGCCTATACAGATAGTTTTATAATGCCTGCCATATTGAGCAGCGGCGACATACAGGGTGCCATTATACTGAATGTTTATGACCTTGAGCTGATCCGCCTGATCAACGAGCTGGATCTGCCAAAAGTATTTTTGGATACCGTGCCTCAGATGGACCCGCGTATGCTCCATGGCGATTTGATCTTACTGGAGAGCTTTGACTCCATCTACCAGATCACCCGATCCGTTATAGACCGCGGCCTGACACATCTGGGCTTTATAGGCGATATACAGTATGCCCGCACAAACCTGGACCGCTATAAAGGATTCTGCCAGTGCATGGCAGACCACCATCTGGAAATTGACGAAACCGTATGCCTGACACACAGTATCGGGATCTTTTCCTACTACCATGTATTGTGCAGCTTTCTGGACTCACTGGATACACTGCCGCAGGCATTTGTATGCGCCAACGACTACATCGCCCATTTTCTGCACCTCTATTTTACCGAGCATGCCGACCGCATTCCAAGAGGGATTCTTGTAACCGGATACGACGGCAGCCATGAATATTCGAATATAGATGAGCTGATTACAACTGCCGATGTCAAAACCAGCCTGCTTGGCAAACGCCTTTCTATGCAGGTTATCTATCGGATGGAAAATACAGACGCACCATACGAGCTCACCTACATCAATCCGGAGGTAATTTATCGGGATTCTGTCATTTATTGACCTTACAGCAGTTTATCGGTCGGCTGTTTTTCAAACAGACAGCTGATCGGGATTCTGCTTTTTTTACGGCATTTTTATAAAAACAGTCTGGATTTCCAAAATTTTTACACAACCAAACGATAACAACATTTTAACATTTTTTGCTATTGTATATTCAAAATGCCGAATAAAACTATGAAAACATTTGTATTTTTATGTAAATAAACGGAAATTTTTTCAAATGAAAAGAAAATGTAATAAAATTAAATAAATGTTGCCAAATAAAGTTAAATATGTTAATGTTATTTTATCTCAAACAAAATGCGCATTTGAATGAGCCAGTTGCCAAATTATTTTCATATTCTGGAAATATTTTATTAGGAGATATGATAGGAGGTATCATAAGCATTATGAAAAAGATAAGACAGAAAAAACTGCGCGGTAAGGTGACAGCTTTAGCTGCTGCTGTTTCCGTACTCGGAACAGCAATGCCGGTATATGCCAGCGACACATTACCATACCTGGGCGAAAGCGCAAAAGGAGAAAATCAAGCATATGCACACGGCTATCGTGCAGAAGACCTGCTGGACTGGTCGCCGGAAACTGATCCAAACGCAGAGCTGATGCGTGCAAGAGTACCGCTTCAGAAAAGAAACGCACCGCTTGCTGCTACACAGGCAAACCCTAAGCTGAACAGCGAAACAGAATATTTTACACTGACTGGTGATTACGGCAATGCTTTTTTTGATGCATACCAGTACACAAACGAATTCAGCCAGTATCTGTTTAATTTCTGGCAGTATGCAGATTATTACGGCTCATGGCATGGCCTTCCTACAGAAGAAGTACCAGAAGAATTATATCTGAATGAACGTGGTGTCGTGGATTCCTGGAAGTTCCGTAAATTTGAGTTCGGACTCGTAAACGCACCAAATGCTGCTTATACAAATGCAGCCCATAAAAACGGTGTGCTTTCCATCGGATGTATCTTCCTTCCTCGTACAGGCTTAAAGCATACTGCACTTTTGACACAGGACGCTGACGGCAGTTTCCCATATGCAAAGAAGCTGGCAGAAATGTGCAAATATTACGGCTTTGACGGCTGGTTTATCAATCAGGAGGAAAAGATTCCGGTTGCTGACATCCCTCTGTACAAGCAGTTTATGAAACAGCTGCGTGACGACGGTGTTTATGTACAATGGTATGATTCGATCCATAACGAAACCGGAGCGATCAGCTATGAAAACGAATTTAACATCGTAGACTCTCCATTTGTAAAAGAAGGCGATACACAGTACTCCGATTCCATCTTCTTAAACTACTGGTGGGATGCTGACAAGCTGAAAAATTCTGCTGAGCATGCAAAATCACTAGGGCTTGATCCGCTTGATACTGTATTCGTAGGTATCGAGGCAGGCGGCGACCGCTGGGATCAAAAATATGATCTGCGTCTGAATATCGGTGCAGACGGACAGCCGATGAATGCAATCGCTTCTCTTGGAACAGACTTCGTGCACAGCGGATTGGACGAGGATTTTGACGGCGGCAATGACAATGTGGCAATGCGCCGTGAGAAAGATGAATTCCAGTGGATGGCATTTGAACGTGAGCGCAGATGGTGGTCCGGCCCATTCTCAGATCCTACAAAGGCTAGTTCTGCTGCTGACCGTTCTACATATGCCGACGACAAAGAAATTGCAATCGGCACACAGGAATCACAGACATTTGACGGTGTAGCTGCTTACATCACAGAGCGCTCTGTCATCAACGGCGATACATTTGTTACCAACTTTAATACTGGCCATGGTATGGAATACCGTATGAAGGGTGCCGTATCTAATGCAAATGAATGGTCAAATATTAACATTCAGGATATCCTTCCTACATGGCAGTGGTGGATTGATTCTACAAAAGGAAAATTAAATGTAGATTTCGATTATGGCACAAAACTCAATAAGAATTATGACAACGGCAAAGAAGATCCTTCTGGAAAGAAAGGCAGCTTTGATTATAAACAGATCGGTGCTTTCAACGGCGGTTCTTCATTAGTTATTTACGGCGATGCTGCTAAAGACGATTTTATCCACCTTTACAAGACAGACTTAGACGTTAAGGACAATACCCATGTGAATGTTACATTCCAGAAGGTGTCTGATGACAATGCAAAACTGCAGCTCGGTCTGATCTTTGAAGATGACACCGAAAACGTTGTAAAACTGGATATCAAAAATACTGACAAGGCCGGAGACTGGGTAAAATCCAGCGTAGACCTGTCGCAGTACAGCGGCAAAAAGGTTGCAGCAATCGGACTTGCAGTATCTGATAATGCGAAAGATTTCCAGATCAACGTAGGCAAGCTGGCATATTTAAGCTCTGACAAACTGGCAGCCCCGGCAGCTCCTACCGGACTTACCATCGACAAAGCTTATGATACCGGTGAAATGGTTATTTCCTGGGATCTTGCTTCTTATGATGATGTAAAACAGTACAATGTATACACAGTGAAAAACGGCAAAGAAATCTTCCTCGGCGGTACATATGATGAGATCTTCTACATCAAAGATATGTACAATACGGATGGAAAAGCAGCGATCCGTGTAAAAGCTGTTTCTGAAGAAGGCAAGCAGAGTAAGGCTGCAAAGACAGTATACGATTACAGCAAGGCAGTGAAAGATGTAGCTGTAAAAGCAGAAGACGGCAAGCTGAACGTAACATGGACAGGCGGCAAAGCAACCGTTACTGTTAAGAAATCTTACAGCAATGACAATACTACATGGACAGCAGAAGGTGAAAACAGTGCCGTAGTAGAAGTTCCTACCGGCAAAGATGCAGACGGCGCAAGATACACAATGCTGATCACAGCAGAAGACGGCACAACAACTGCATTTGACGGACGCTTAGACGACAATTACTGCCAGCCATACAGCGGTTCTATAAAGAACGGCTCCTTAACAGCACCGCTGCCAAAAGACTGGTATAAGATGACTTATACGACAACTACTCCAGACGGTACTTCCGAACCTACAACAATCACCCGTTACGAAAGCGAAATGCCAAATGTAGCAGGTGTAGATGATATCACCGTCGTATTAGAAGATTACAGCGGAAACCGTTCTGAAGAAGTAACGATCCATAACGATACAGCCATCGTCATCACTCCTGCTTCTAAAGATAAAATTAAGCCGGGTGAGTCTATGAAATTTACAGTAACTATGCGCGGCGTTAAGAAAGATGAGCCTGTAGAATGGACGATCGACAGCAAGCATAATGACAGCACAAAGATCGAAGTCACAGAGCCAAAAGACGGTTCTTATCCAGAATGTACCATTACAGTCGGTGCTGATGAAGAAAGAACCGGCATCGCTGTTAAATGTGCAGTGAAAACTGATGCTTCAATCTGGGCAAGAGCAGTTGTCAGCATCGAACAGCCAGAAAAGAACTAATCGATATGTTATAGGGATGATTCACAAAAAAGGGGGACACTTCAAAAGAAGTGTCTCCCTTTTTGTGAGCTTTCCGCAGTTTCTGCTATCCCTTTATTTCGAGATTCTCTGTTACAATTCCCAGTGCTTCTAACTTTGCTTTTGTTGTCTTTAGCTGGTAGTCAACCTCTTTGTCTTTATCCTCTGCTGCTTTGATTCTCTGCAGGTCAATGAATTTGTCCATTAGGCTTGTTGCCTGTTCTTTTTCGGTCATTTCTAATACCTCCATTGTTCTTCTCCTTCCTAATTAAGGCCTTACCCTCTTCGTTATTATCTATTATATATAAATCAATCTACATTTTCAAAGACATCCTTTAATGTCATTGTGATATTAGGAAATGCCCTTAATGCTATCGTAATATCCGCATTGTAGTCCGCCTCTTCCTGATCTGCCTGCAGAATATAATTCTGCTCCAGCACATACTTTCCATCCACTAAATAATAGATTTCCAATATTCCATTTGGTGCAACAATCCAGTATTCTTCAATGCCTGCTTTTTCATAGGCATCTTTTTTTATCGTCTTATCCCGTTTTGCAGTCGATGGGCTTAAAGTTTCAGCAATAAACTTTGGAACACCGCTGTATGCTCCGCCTTTCAGCTCTTTGCGGCCGCATACAATCATAATATCCGGGCAGAAATAATCATCATTTATATCTGGATGATATTTATATTCCAGATTCTCCATAAATACCAAACACAGGCTGTTTTTCAATCCTTGTTTAATAATTGTATTTATATTATTATTTATTATGCTGTGACGATAATTAGGTGCAGGTGACATGCTGTAAACCACGCCGTCTACCTTTTCATCTTTTCTGCCTTCCCTTTCTGCCGACTCCATTTCATCAACGCCTTTCATAATCATTTTATTGTCTTGTAACTGTCAGCAGCTGTATGCCGCATATTTATCACGGTCAGCCGGATGGCACCTGACCTGTATCCTTGTGCCCTGCTCCTCAAATTCACTGCTGATCATATGGGAATGCTCCATAAAATAAGACACGACATCGCCTCTCTCATATGGAATCAAAAATTCTGCCACCATATAATCCTTATAGATGCTCTCCAAAATCAGATCTGCCAGAAACCGGACTGATTCCTGATCCTTGGCGGAAATAAAAACCCTCTGGCCTCCTGCCTTTTTCGGATATTCCTCCCCGCACTTATCCGCTTTATTAAATACGGTAATCATCGGAATATTTCCTGTTTCCAGCTCAGCCAGCAGCTGCTTTGTAGTATCCATCTGCTCCCGAAAATGCGGATCGGAATAATCCACGATATGCAGCAGCAGATCTGCATTTTCTACCTCTTCCAATGTCGAGCGGAACGCTTTTACCAGTCCATGCGGCAGCTTATGAATAAATCCTACCGTATCCGACAGCAGAAAATCTCTGTTATTTCCGGTGCAGATCCGTCTTACCGTTGTATCCAGTGTGGCAAAAAGCATGTCCTTTTCCACTACTTTCTTCTCGCCATTCTCCATATAGGCATCGATCATGGCATTCATTACCGTAGATTTCCCGGCATTTGTATAACCAACAAGAGCAACCAGCGGTATTCTGGCTTTCTGCCGCTGTTTGCGCTGTACCTGCCTTTCTTTTGCTATTTCCTGCAGATCCCTGTTCAGCTCTGTAATCCGGTGCTCGATCCTCCGCCTGTCCAGCTCCAGCTTTTTCTCACCTGCACCGCGGCTGCTCATGCTGCCGCTGGTTCCGCCCTGTCTGGTCAGCGCTTCATGCATCCCTACCAGTCTTGGGAGCATATATTTCAGCTTGGCAGATTCTACCTGCATCTTGGCCTCCCGTGTCCTTGCGCGGGATTCAAAGATATTTAATATTAATGTAGTCCGATCCATTATCGGCTTGTCCAGCTCTGCCTGCAGATTGCGCAGCTGCGACGGCGTGAGCGCATCATCAAATATGACGAGATCTGCCTCCATAAACTGGACAGCCTCTTTAATCTCCTGCAGCTTGCCTGTTCCGACATACAGGCTCTTATGTCCTTTTTTCGTATTCTGCTCCTGCTGCAGATGTCCCTGTTCCTGACTGCTCCCATGTCCCTGCGCATGTCCGCGCTCCATCTTCTGCGTAATCATGCCTGCCGGCTCCATATTGCACGCCTGTGCCAGACTCCCCAGCTCTTCCATAGAGTTTTCAAAATCATCGTCCGATCCGTCATCAACTCCTACAAGCAGTACACGTGTGGCTGCTTCATCTGTGGTCTGCTCGTTTTTATAATTTTCTTCTATATTTTTTCTCATATTACCGCTTATATTCCTTTATATTTATCTTTAATTTCTTACTTTACTTATGTTTTGTTATGCTTAACTCATGTTTCTTATTCTTAGCTTATGTTTCCTTATACTTTCCATGTATAGCTTCTATGAATTTTAATCTGTTTGTCTCTTTGCTTTTCTTTCTGCTTGTCTCTTGATCCTGTTCTTATTTATTCTTATTTCTTCATTTTATTTTTCTCTCATATGTCTTTTTGTTTTTATGCTTGTCTTTTGATCCTGTTCTTATTTATTTATTCTTATTTCTTCATTTTCTTCTCTCTCATATGTCTTTTGTCAATTTTTCTGTTTGTCTCTTTGTTTTTCTTTACTTTTCTTTCTGCTTGTCTCTCATTTCTATTCTTATTTATTCTTATTTCTTCATCTTATTTTTCTCTCATCTCTCTTGTTGTTTTTTATGCTTGTCTCTTTGTTTCTCGACCTGCCTCTTTGTTTACGAGCTTGTCTCTTTGTTATTCTTTACTTTTTACTCTGCTTGTCTCTTGATCCTGTCTCTTTAATTTTACATCTTCATTTTATTTTCTCTCTCAGCTCTCTATAAATGTTAGTTTTTCCTGCTCTTCTTTTTTACTTTTCTCTGCTCATTTTTTAACCCTTCTTTGCTTGTCCCTTCGGCCTATGCTGCCTGCCCCAATACTTTCATATTGATTAAGCCAGATTCTGCAGCCATTCATCCGGCGGCTGGGCTGTTACAGAATCCGGCATTTTTATATGTTCGGGCAGTCATGATCAACTAAATGTTACTATTTGAGAGGATGTCAAATATTATACACCGATCTATTCTAATTGACAAGACAATACACAAAGTTATCTGATTAGATATAGTGATGATGGAGATATTTTTCTTTTGTCGCCAGTCCCCCGCGAATATGGCGCTCTGATTTATTGACGTCCAGCACCTTGCGAACCTCGGCAGCCAATGTCGGATTTACCTGCCCCAGCCTTTCCGTGCAGTCTTTATGTACCGTAGACTTGCTGATTCCATATTTTTTTGCTGCCTGACGCACTGTCGCATTATGCTGTATAATATAATTTGCGATTTCAACCGCTCGTTCTTCAATATAGCTTTTCAAAAGAAACCCCTGCAATCCTTGTTATTAGATTGTATGCAGGGATTTTTCCATATATGACCTGTAAATGTCCTTCCTGTAACATTTATAATTAACGATAGAAAGCACGCTGCGCGAACTTTCTATTGTCATGAATAAAAAATCCTGTCACCCTCAAGGCCAGCCAGCTGCCCTGGGGATGACAGGATTTCCAGATTTTATAACACAGATCCTGAACTTTCATCTGCCAGATCTATGTCTGCCTGCGCAGCTCCTTTGCATTCACCTGCAGGATTCACATTTTTCTGTGTACACGCTTCTCATTCATTCACAAGATCCGCATTTTTCTGTGTACACGCTTCTCATTCATTCACAAGATCCGCATTTTTCTGTGTACACGCTTCTCATTCATTCACAAGATCCGCATTTTTCTGTACAGTATCTTCGTATTCTTTCACAAGCCCCGTATTTTTCTGCACAGTTCCTTCCACTTTGATGTTACGCTCCGTCTGCGCCTGTATCGTATTCGCTTTCATGGCATCCAGCATGTCAAATCCTGTAGTCTCTTTCACTGTTTCCATTGTTTTGGCAAGCAGTGACGGCACATAGCTGCCCATCTGTGACACACCGGATTCCCCGTTTCCGCTGTCTATGATCGTAATCTTATCAATCGCCGTCAGCGGCTGTGCCACTGCGCCTGCCATCTCAGGCAGCTTGTCGATCACCATCTGAATGACACCGGCACTGTTTAATTTCTGCATTGCCTCTGCCTTGCGCTCCAGACCTTCTGCTTCTGCGAGCAGGGACGCTTTCTTTGCCTCGGCCTCTGCACTGCCTTTACGTGCAATTGCTTCTGCCTCCGCCTTAGCCCGTGCTTCAATCGCTTCTGCCTCTGCAAGCGCCTTTGCCTTGATCGCCTCTGCTTCTGCCAGGGCATCAATCTTCTTTTTCTCTGCCTCTGCTTCTGCTTTCTTGATCTGTGCATATTTATCAGCCTCAGACTCCTGCTCCTGCCGCCTTCTGCCGGCCTCTGCAGGCTTTACTACCTCGGAAAGAAGCTGTTTTTCCTTTTCCAGAGCCTTTTGTTCAGCCAGCTCTGTATTTTTCTGCGCCTGCGTAATCCGTACCTGGATTTCTGCCTCAGAAATCTCTTTCTGGCGCTGCTGACGGATCAGCTCTGCATCCATCTCAGCCTGAATGACCTCTTTCTGCGTCTTCTTGCGCTGAATGTCATGTGCCAGCTCAGCTTCTGCATTTGCAGTGCTGATTTCCTTCTGGTAACGCGCCTCTGCGACCTGTTTTTCCTTCTCCGCCTGCTTAATGGCCGTTGCTGCCTCCAGCTTCGCCTGCTCACCGATTTTAATATTTTCAGAAGTACGTTCATCCTGTTCGCGTTTTGCTTCGGATTTTTGGATTTCGGCATCTTTTTTACGCTGTGCAATCATGCCTTCGCCCAGAGCCTCAATATATCCATTTTCATCCGATATGTCTGTAATCGTAAAATTCTTTACTTCCAGTCCCATATTGCCCAGTTCCGTTCCGACCACTTCCTGTACCTGACTGGAAAATGCCTCACGTTTCTGGTACAAATCCTCAACCGTCATTGTCGCAATAATTTCACGCAGCTTGCCTTCTAATACGGCTGTCGCTGTAGACATAATATTTTTAATGATTTCCTGCTCATTTTTTCCGGTAAACTGCTCTATCGCTGTCAAAATCGCATCCGGTGAATTCCGCACCTTGATTACCGCGGTCGTGCTTACCGAAATAGGCACTCCCTGCGATGACAGGCTCCCTTTTGTATCGACACGCAGCGGCATATTTCCCAGAGATATATAATCAATACGCTCTACACCCGGAATGACAAGCCCGCCGCCGCCAGTGATGACACGCCGTTTCAAACCTGTGATCACACCGGCTTTATCCTGCGGTACTTTCTTCCACATGGAAAAAATTGCAATCAGCACCAAAATAATTACAAGCGGAATCGCAATAATCGGTATAAACTCTTTTATCATCATATCTGTATCCTCCTATCTGCTGACAGACCAGCACTGCATCCTTTCAGAAGCCAGGACTCTGCATAGTCCCTGATTTCTGACCAGTGGAAACATAGCTCAAATCTAGGCCTTCATTACAATTGCAACATGATCTGCAATCTGCACGATATTGACCTTTGTTCCGGCCGTAATTGCGCTGCCATCCATGGATTTTGCGGTCATGGTAATGACGGAACGCTCCTGATCTGAACTGGCTACGGAACCATATCCCTGTTCAGGAATCGAAACATTGACCACATAGCTGCGGCTGCAGATGCTTTCCATCGACTCTGCCTCCGACTGATGATTTTTCAAAAATCCGGTAATGTTCTGCACAATAAATGCTCCGACATAAGCGCTCACGCCCGCAATCGCATGCCGTATTCCGGCCGGCTGCGCCAGCAGCAGCATACTGACACTTCCAAATACAGTAGCTGCCAGACACATGGACTTCATGGATACCGGCAGAATGTCTATGTCGAACTCTCCGACATCCAGACTAAACAGATCAAACATTGCAAAATCAAACAGATCTCCGGCTGCGCTGAATAAAATAGAAATTAACAGCAGTAAAATTCCGCCAATGATACAAGTCAGATAAATCGTCTGTGCATTCATAAGCTCATCCTCCTTCCAGATGGTTCTTACTATATATTTTATCCCCTTTTGACAAATTGTGCAATGTATACATAAAAAAAATAAAAATATAAAGCCGGCTGTGCACTTCAACCAAAACCAAACATCATCTTATACAAATTAAAACTGTATGAAAATTACAAAGACCGCTTCGCATTTATAGTAAGCAGACTGCATATTTTGCCGCTCAGCTTAGATCTAAAGTGCATAAAAATACCCGCAGCTGTCCAGACAATGCCAGACAGCAGCGGGTATTTTTATTATATTCAGATATCATTTTTCAAACACGCTCTAGCGCAGTCCTACCCAGACCGCCGGGCGGACTGCCATCTCTTTTGTATCCGCAGCATAACCATAATGCATAATATCCCCTTCCGCAGATACAAAAGCCGCACTCTCCGCATTTTTCCCCGGTGTACGCAGCCACCATGCCTTTTGGTTATTATCTGAGGCCAAAAGCGTCTTATACTGCGCAGCCTCGCCTTCATCCAGCAGGAATACGCGGTCATTTGTCACATTCCCTCCCTGCGTGCCATATGCACTGTTTGCTTCTGTCACGATCTGCGTACTTAAAACCGCCTCCTGCTCATATTTAGAAAAACATGTTTCATAAAAATCACTGTTGAGCCATGTCCTAATATGAGACTGCTCCCAGACTGCTTCTTTTCCTGCAGTCTGATATACTGCCTGTTCTTTTACCGGCTTTCTTCGGATTAGCAGCAGCTTTTTCTCCGGCTCCGACACGATATCTGCCACAAACCACTTGGCACTGCCATAGGTGACAACATCTCCTGTTTCAGCCTCTGCCAAAACAGCCATCTCATACTGCGCTTTTTTCTCCTGGGCGTCTTTATAATCTCCGACCTTATCATAGAGCAGTCCGACTGCTTTTGCGTAGCTGCCTTTTTCAGCAGCCCGCAGCGCCCTTTGATAATTGCATTCGCGCAAGCGCTCATCCGTATCCTTGTAGCCCTTACTCTTAGAAAGTATCGTATTCGCACGCTCATAATCCTGCATGGCCATCAGCAGACTTCCTTCCATATAATAAGCTGCGGGCGAACGCAGGAATATAATAACCGCAATCGCCGCCGCTACTGCTGCCAGCGCAAGTATTTTTCCCGCTATCGTCTTTGCGCGCTCATTCTTATATGCCTTTTCTTTCAAACGCTCGCATTCGCTGATCTGTGAAGACGCATCCTTGTATTCATGCCTGAGCCTGTGAAATTCTGTAATTGCCGCCTCATAATCGGCTGCGCTCTTCGCCTCTTTTTTCAGCTGCATTCCCGTCTGGTATACTTCCTCTCGGTACTCCCTCCGTGCCAATGGCAGCCGCTTTTTACAGCGTTTTCTGCGTATCTCGCTGTCTTCATAATCTCCCAGCGCCTCAAACATCTGCATTGCTTCTCTATACATATGAACCTTGTCCTCCGGCTGCAGCATCTTTTCTGCACCTTCCATACGGCGGATTGCCTTTTGATAATCCGCCTCCCTCTGCTCTTCCGGCGACAGGATTATTTCTGCTTTTTTCTTTCTCTTTGCCATAACGTCTCCTTTCCCCATAAATGTATTTAATCACAAATACCGGTATTTGGCAACTGCAATTGTTCCAAAGCACATTCATACGATGGAATATCCGCTATTTCATAAAGAAACTGCTTATGAAACAAAGACAGAGACAGACGCTGCATCCAGCCTACAAGCCGCTCGGGCAGCAGATCTTTTTCTTCACGGATGAACAGTACCGCATAGTAAGGAGCCCTTTCGGGCGACTTTACGCTGAATACATCCGTTCCCTCCTGCCTGTATTGATTGCAGCCGGCTATCCCCGGCATATAATCCCTGTAATACAAACTGCCGACAAAATATTCCTCGCTGCCTTTAAAAAGCCCGTCGGCACGTTCACAAAAATACGGAAAATCATTATCATCCTTGTCCATGAACTCTCCCGGCCGAAGAAATTCCCGCAGCGCAGGCAGTGTATACAGATCCAGATGAAAATACAGCTGATTCCCCTCTTGATCATCTGTAATACTAAACTCCACCCCTGATACCGGAGCATCCACACAGCCGTAAACACCCCACCAGTAATCCCAATGCCTGATCTGAATATATTTCGTCATAATACTCCTTCCATACGAAATATCCTAAATTATTATAAATTCTAAGAAACAGGTGTTCCCACCTCAATCAAGTTGCCGTCTAAATCGTAAAAACGGATTACCTTCTGCCCCCAGCTATGCGTTATAAGCCGGTGAACGTATTGAATGGAGGGATACAATTTTTCCAATTTTTCAGCAAAAGCTTCTATGGATGGTTCTTCAAAATACAGTTCACAAGAATTACTTTTCGCAGTAATGTCTTTTTCTAAAAAATTTCTCCAGATTTTTTCCTCCTGAAGTACAAGGCCCTCCGTCAGAATCATATTGCCGCCATTGTCCAGCACCATATCAAGTCCAAACAGATCGTGATAAAATTGTTTTGATTTTTCGATATCTTTCACAACAATTAAAATATTTTTTAATTTCATTGTCAGTATTCCTCCAGATTATTTATCATCCTCATGCCACCGGGACGCGGTCCTGTACTTTTGGCAGAGCCATTGGTATATAGTAGTTTCCCGTCTGTTTTTATTATATTTATTATTTTCGAAAAATCAACATCCATATTACAAATTTTCCTCCGAATGGTATTTAAATGTCTATATGCTATAACCTAAAGCGTCTTAAATGCTGACAGATCAGAAAGACTCCGCAGGAAAACCTGCGGAGTCCATACTCTTGCATCTTATAAACTTTTTCCTTGTGCTTCAGACTGGATAAAATAAGGCTTTCGAGCATGCCTTTAAATTTCACCTGTCTGCCTGACAAGGGGCATATCCTTGTTACTCATCGGTACAGGCAGACTTATTCTCAGTCCGCTTTTATTGATTCTAATGACAAATGTTTCTAATTGCAAATACTCTTAATAACAAATACATCTAATAACAAATGCTTCTAATTGCAAATACTTCTAATAACAGATACTTCTAATGGCAGGTTATAGTTCTGTATGCCATTATCTACAGCTGCCTTTCATTTTGCTGCGGCAGTACTGGATCTGCCATAATCTGCAATAGCTCCAGAAGCATTATACCAGCCATAATTCGCAGGCAGATTATGGCTCAACCTCTGTTACAGTTACATTATCATCACACTTCCAATCTGAGCGATATTTTCTTACAATCAGACTGCTTAATTGATTATTACTACAGTCCAAATCACCTAGCCAGTTCTTACTGAGATCCAGACTGCTCAATTGATTATTGCTGCAGTCTAAACTGTGCAGCTCAGGATTTTTACTTACATCCAGACTGCTCAATTGATTATTGCTGCAGTCCAAACTGTGCAGCCCAGGATTTTTACTTACATCCAGACTGCTCAATTGATTGTTGCTGCAGTTCAAGCTAGACACCGTGTTCTTACTTACATCCAGACTGCTCAGCTTATTATTGCTGCAGTCTAAAACACCCGGCCCAGGATTTTTACTTACATCCAGACTGCTCAATTGATTATTGCTGCAGTCTAAAATGTGCAGCTCAGGATTTTTACTTACATCCAGACTGCCCAATTGATTATTGCTGCACTTCAGCTCCCTCAGTTTAGGATTCTTACTTGTGTCCAAACGGGTCAGCTGATTGTTATTGCACTCCAGCCACCACAGCTCGGGATTCTTGGTTACATTCAGGCTGCTCAGCTTATTATCGCTACAGTACAGCCGCTCTAGATTCTCTTTCTTCCCTGTATCTAAGCTGGTCAGATTATTGTTACTGCACTTCAGTTCATACAGCTCAGGATTTTTACTGATATCCAGTTTGCTCAGTTTATTACCGCTGCAATCCAACGCCTCCAGCTTTGGATTCTTGCTGATATCCAGCCGGGTCAGTTTATTACCGCTGCAATCTAGCTTCCCTAAACCCACAGCCTTGCTTACATCCACGCTGTTCAGCTTATTGTTGCTGCAGTACAACTTCCACAGCCTTGTATTCTTGCTGATATCCAGTCGGGTCAGTTTATTATCTGAGCAAACTAATTCCTGTAGCTTTGGATTTACGTTCAGATTGATCAGCTGATTGTTGCTGCAGTTCAGAAGCCACAGCTCCGTATTCCTGCTTACGTCCAGCCCCGTCAGCTTATTGTTGCTACACTGCAGAACTCTCAGCTTCAAGTTCCTGCTTACATCCAGACTCGTCAGCCGGCTGTTCTCGCACTGCAGAGTGGTCAGCTCCGAGTTCCTGCTTATGTCCAGATTCTTCAGCTTGCCGCCCAGATAATGCATCTCTATTAATTTCAGATTCTTTTTTACGTTCAGACTGGTTAACTGATCACCGGAGAAGCTCAGCTTGAGAAGTTCTGGAACTTTACTCAGATCCAGACTTGTCAGCTTATTATTCTCGCATGACAATTCTTTCAGTGTATTGTTTAAAACCAGCTTCTCAATATAATTATTTTTGCAGTCTAATACTCTAAGCTCTTTATTTTTACTGGTATCCAGGCTCGTCAGCTTGTTCCCAAAGCACTCCAGACTTCTCAGGTGCTTATTTTTACTGACATCCAGACTCTCTAAGCCCCAAGGAAGCCTTTCATCGCTGCCCTGATTAACATCCAGATACTTCAGCTCCGGCAGTCCTGCAAAGGAAATATCCCCAACCAAAAGTATGGTGCTCCATTTCATCTGGATCAGCCTGCCCTTAAACCATACATATCTTCTGCTGTCCAGATTTTCCAGATTATCCAGGCTGTCCATAATTGCATTTACCTGAGAGGTGCTCCCTTTTATCTGCTTCGCCTGCGCCCTCTGCTCCTCTATAATCTTTTTGACCGCGGCTACATCAGACGCATTTTTTTCCGCCTTTGCACTGGCAGGCACGATCGAAATGCCCACAAAGAAAACAGCCATAACAGCATACATAAGCATCCATATTTTATGCCTGCTGTTTTTTGGCATGTTATTTTTACCTTTACTATTTATCCTGTTTTTCATTTACAATTCCTCCCCGTTATTTTTCCGTTATGCCTTCCTGCCATCCTGCTCACCCGGCTGCTTTTCCACATCCGCATATTCCCCGGCCACTGCCGCCGGCTCGATCATGCACGTCTTCCGTCCCTGTATCTGGATATGCTGTTCACCGGGTTCCGGCAGGCTGTCCAGCTTATAGTCAATATCGATATAGTAATTGCCCGGCAGTTCCTGCCCGAGGGCATGCATCGCTGCCTTGATCTCATCCAAAGGCGCCTCCCTCATTGTCTCCCAGTGAGGCTCCAGACAGATGCTGATCCTCTTTTTATCAGCATCCTTTTTACCCTTTTCCGCTTCAAAAAATCCCAGTATTCCGGGCTCCAGCCTAGGCTGTCCTTTCCTTGCATCATCGTACAGGTCCAGAAAGAGCCAGTTATGAGGAATACCCTGACTGTCTATTGTCCGAAACTGAAACCGGATGCCGCTTCCCACCAGGCATGGAAAGCCCTCCGGCTCTGAATCAAACGCCACTTCAAGCTTCCGTCTCACCATTTTCACAATGCAGATAATCCCATCATCCAAAATGTACTTCTCCTTTCATCATTTGTCTGCCGGCTGTTTTCCGGCATCACTAATAATCATTATACCCCCCCCGCGCGTAAATTGTCAAGCTCACGGCAGTTCTTTTGTTATGAACGCCTGCAGCTCCAAAAGGTAATCCAACGATAGAAAGCACGCTGCGCGAACTTTCTATTGTCATGAATAAAAACTCCGCAGGAAAACCTGCGGAGTTTTTATTCTGCTTCTTTTTACCCGGCTCCGGCAGCCCCATACCTGCCAAATCCGCACACAGATCATGGCTCGAGCTCTGTCACCGTTACATGCTCATCATATTTCCAATCCGGGTTATTTTTACTCACAATCAGACTGCGCAATGGATTCTTACGGCAGTCCAGACTTTCCAGATCAGTATTTTTGCTAAAATCCAGAGTGCTCAACTGATTGCTGCTGCAGTCCAGCACTCCCAGATCTGAATTCTTACTAAAATCAAGGCTGCTCAATTGGTTATTGCTGCAGTTCAAATTATACAGATCAGTATTTTTACTGAAATCAAGGCTGCTCAGCTGATTATTACTGCAGTCCAGCAGTTTCAGTTTCGGATTCTTGCTTGTGTCCAGACTGGCCAGCTGATTGTTATCACATGTAAGCCTCCACAGCCTGGAATTCTTGCTGATATCTACACTGCCCAGCTGATTATTGCTGCAGGCTAAACCACGCAGGCTTGGATTCTTACTGAGGTCTAGTCTGCTCAGCTGATTACTGCTGCAGTAAAGCACTCCCAGATCTGGATTCCTGCCAAGATCCAGACTGCTCAGCTGATTATTACTGCAGTCCAGACTGCTCAGGCCCGGATTCCTGCCAAGATCTATGCTGCTCAGCTGATTATCGCTGCAGTCCAGCACTTCCAGAGCTGGATTCTTACTGAAATCCACGCTGCTCAGCTGATTATTACTGCAGTCCAGACTGCTCAGGCCCGGATTCTTACGAAGATCCAGCCGGGTCATCTGATTACCTGAGCAGATCAATGTCCACAGCTTTGGATTTGCTTTTACATTCAGAGCTTTCAGCTGATTGTTTCCGCAGCTCAGAGAAATCAGCTCCGGATTGCTGCTTACGTCCAGACTCGTCAGCCGGCTGTTCTCGCACTTTAGAAATTCCAGCTTCAAGTTCCTGCTTATGTCCAGTCTCTTCAGCTTTCCACCCAGAAAATACAGCTCTTTTAATTCCAGATTCTTTTTTACGTTCAAGCTGGCCAATTGATCGCCGGAGCAGCTCAGCCGGAGCAGGCCTTTCGCTTTGCTTAGATCCAGACTTGTCAGCTTATTATTCTCACACGATAATTCTTCCAGTCTATTGTTTAAAACCAGCTTCTTAATAGGATTGTCATTGCAATTTAACAGGCTCAGTTCTTTATTTTTACTGATATCCAGGCTCGTCAGCTTATTTCCAGAGCACTCCAGCTTTTTCAATTTCTTATTTTTACTGACATCTAGCCCCTCTAAGCCCCAGGGCACCCTTTCACTGCTGTCCTGATTGACATCCAGGTACTTTAACTCCGGCAGTCCTGCAACGGAAATATCTCCAGTCAGAAGCACGCCGCTCCAATTAAGCCCGATCAGCCTGCCCTTAGATGACCATACATATTTTCTGCTGCCCAGATTTTCCAGTTTATCCAGACTCTTCATCATTACATTTACTTCCTCGGTGCTCGCTTTTCCCCGCTCTGCCTGCGCCCTCTGCTCCTTTATAATTTTTTTGACCGCTGCTGCATCAGACGCATTTTTTTCCGCCTTTGCGCTGGCAGGCATAATCGAAATGCCTACAAAAAAAACAGCCATAACAGCATACATAAGTATCCATGTTCTATGCCTGCTGTTTTTTGGCATGTTAGTTTTATCTTCGCCACTTATCCTGTTTTTCATATGCAGTTCCTCCCGTTGTTTTTCCGGTTTCCAGATTCAACCTAAGTATATCACAGCCCATCCCATAAAACCATAAAAACCCACAGGCAAAATTTGTCAATTAATTCTGATAACTTTTTTATAACAGTAATATGAAAAGATATTTTTATAGTTTGCACCTCAAAAAGACAAACAAATTTTAATAGGGAATTGTCACAGAAGTAAATTTGTGGCAGAATAGCAGAGAGGAACAATCGAAAATAAATAAGCCTGCCTTGTATCTTGACGGAACAGGCAGGCTTATTGTCTAGTCCGGGAGGTCAACCACTTTGTGGGCGGTTGTTTCCTCTTTTGTATCTAATATAGCATAGTCCTTGGATAAATTCAAGAATAAATTTTTTCAATCTTCAATTAGTCTTTTGGCCAAGTCATCAAAAATTTGGTATAATAATGGGG
>CAJUHV010000032.1 GCA_910586445.1 uncultured Eubacterium sp. | reverse complement strand
ATTCCCCATTATTATACCAAATTTTTGATGACTTGGCCAAAAGACTAATTGAAGGATGATTGATATTGTTTCTTGTAAAATGCGCCGCAACAGGATATAATAAAAAGAACTATTAGAAAAAGGGTAAGGATGGACACAGGAGGAAAAGCGATGAAGAAAAAAATGGTACCCGTGCTGGCCGTTTTGATACTGATCTTTATTATATTAGTGGGCATAATTGCCGGCAGGAAAATTAAGCAGTATCTGCCTAGCAATGAGGAGCAGGATCTGAATGTATATTTTGGAGTTGCCTCACAAGACGAGGCCGCCATAGAGCTGAATCATAATATAATAGAAGAAAAAGCATTGCTTGTAGACAGCGTGGTTTATTTGGATTTTAATTTTGTACATGACCAGCTGAATGATCGATTTTATTGGGATGCAAATGAAAATGTTTTATTATATACGATGTCGTCAAATGTGGTGAAAGCCTCGGCAGACAGCATGAACTATTATGTAGGCAGGAAAAAAGAAAACAAGCCGTATAAAATTGTGCTGGTAAATAAGGACCAGACATATATTGCATTAGATTATGTGGCAGAATATACAAATATAACATACAAGGCTTTTACTGAGCCGAATCGTATTTTATTACAGACACAGTGGGGAACCGTTAAAAAAGCCGACGTAAAGCGTAAGACACAGATAAGAGTTGAGGCTGATGTAAAAAGCAATATCTTATGCGATGTAGAAAAAGGAGAGACGCTTATAAAGCTGGACTCAACCGATGACTGGTCAAAAGTAACGACAGAAGACGGACTGGTTGGATATATACAAAATAAGCGGCTGGGTGCAGAGACGGAAGAAACACAGAGCCATGATTTTGTCGAAGATACTTTTACACATCAGCTGAGAGATTATGAAATCAATATGGCATGGCATCAGGTAACGGTACCGGAGGCAAATAATTCAATCGCCAGCGTGCTGCAGAATACAAAAGGAATCAATGTAATATCACCTACCTGGTTTTATATCAATGATAATGAAGGGAATATTGCCAATCTGGCAAGTGCAGAATATGTAAAATACTGCCACGATCAGGGAATAGAAGTCTGGGGACTGGTAAGCAATCTGGAAAATGCAGAAGTCAGTACGACAGAGATACTGACACATACATCAAAACGAGAAAATTTAGAGAATCAGATTATAGCTGCAGCGATTCAATATGATCTGGACGGAATCAATGTAGATTTTGAAGCGCTGGAGTCTGCGGTCGGAGAAGGATTTATTCAATTTATACGAGAATTGTCACTAAAGTGTGACGGCAACGGCATTGTACTGTCTGTGGATAATTATGTATCATCGGATTATACAAAATTTTATGACAGACAGGAGCAGGCAGTATTTGCGGATTATATTATTGTAATGGCTTATGATGAGCATTATGGAGGATCGAAGGAAAGCGGTTCTGTAGCCTCTATAGGATTTGTAACAAAAGGCGCTGATGATATATTGGCAGAAGGCGTACCGGCCGAGCAGGTGGTACTGGGAATGCCGTTTTATACAAGGGTCTGGGCTGAAACACCGAAAGACAGTGATGGAGATGACGTAGAATCCGCTGCTGAAGACTACGTGCCATATGAGGTGACAAGTGAAGCAGTCGGCATGCAGTCTGCCCAGCGGCTGATGGAAGTAAACGGAGCTGAAAAAACATGGCTCGAAGATATGGGACAATATTATACCGAATATGTAAACGGAGGAGTGACTTATAAGATCTGGTTTGAAGAAACAAAATCAATTGAAGAAAAACTGAAAGTAATGGATGCGCACGGGTTTGCCGGAGCGGCTTTCTGGAAACTTGGGCTGGAAGACAGTGCGGTGTGGAATACAATCATTAAGTATATTAATTAAAAAATATCTAATAGTTGTGATGATTCTGCTGCTTTCACATATGTATAGTAATAAAATACTTTGGAGGCAGAGAATTTGAAGCAGAGATTAGAATTGATTATGTCAGTTGTAATTTTAATTTGTGCCTGCATATTAGCGAAAACAAGCGCGGTTTATGTCACGGGGCATCAGGTGAAAGAGCCAAGTGACTGTATTATGATTGATGTCGGACATGGCGGTTTTGATTCCGGCAAGGTAGGCGTAAATGGAGAATTAGAAAAAGACATTAACCTACAGATTGCATTAAAACTAAAAAAAACGCTGGAAGATCAGGGCATGTCAGTTATTATGACACGTGAAGAGGATAAAGGATTATATGATGAAGGGGCGAGCAATAAGAAAGCACAGGATTTACAGAGGCGCTGTGATCTTATTAATGAAAAAAAACCGTTAATGACGATCAGCATTCACCAGAACAGCTATACAAGCCCGCAGATCAAAGGTGCTCAGGTATTTTATTATACGACCTCTGCGGAAAGCCAGAAGCTGGCAGAAATTATTCAAAAAACACTGATTGAACAGGTAGACCCGGATAATCATAGAGAGGCAAAGCCAAATGACAGCTATTATATGCTGAAAAGAACATCCTCTGTAATAGTTATCGTTGAATGTGGTTTTTTAAGCAACCCTGAAGAGGCAGCGAAGCTTACTGATGAAGAATATCAGCAGAAGCTGGTGGAGGCGATCTGTCAGGGTGCGTTCCAGTATATGGAAAAAGATTTAAAGAAATAGATGAAAGTGTCCATGATGAAAATTATGGAAAAGGTAAAAATCAGTATCTATGAGAAAAGCCATGGAAAAAGGTAAAAATCAGTATCCATGATAAAAAATCATGGAAAAAGGTAAAAATCAGTATCCATGAGAAAAGCCATGGAAAAAGGTAAAAATCAGTATCCATGAGAAAAAGCCGTGGAAAAAGGTAAAAATATGAGTGGGATAAATATGGATGTGCATAAGGATACAGGCAGCGGTACAAAAATAATCAGGCTGGATGCAGCAGATATAGATCAAAGCGCAATACAGCTGGCAGGACAGCTGATACGAAGCGGTGAGCTGGTGGCATTTCCTACTGAGACAGTGTATGGTTTAGGTGCAGATGCATTAAGAGCAGAGGCTTCCCGCAAAATTTATGCGGCAAAAGGAAGGCCTTCCGATAATCCTTTGATTGTACATATATACTGTATGGAGGATGTGTATAAAATCACAGCATATGTGCCGGAATCAGCCAGAAAACTGGCCGGAGCCTTCTGGCCGGGGCCTCTTACAATGGTACTGGCCAAAAATGAACGGGTGCCTTACGAAACAACCGGGGGACTTGATACGGTAGCTGTCCGGATGCCTGCCAGTCCGATTGCGCTTGCCCTGATCCGGGAAAGCGGCGGATATATCGCAGCTCCAAGCGCAAATGTATCAGGCAGGCCGAGCCCTACGCTGGCAGGACATGTATATGAAGATCTCAAAGGTAAAATTCCACTGATTTTAGACGGAGGAGAAGTGGGCGTAGGAATTGAATCTACGATTGTAGATCTGACTGAAGACATTCCGATGGTGCTGCGCCCGGGAGCCATTACAAGATCTATGTTATCAGAAGTGCTGGGCGAGGTACGCTTAGATCCCGGCATAAGGGAAGGATCTGCGCAGTGCCGGCCGAAAGCTCCCGGCATGAAATATAAGCATTATGCACCAAAAGCAGAATTATTTATAGTAGAAGGAACATCGGAGCAGATAATAAAGAAAATTAATGAACTGACAAGAGAAAAAATCTTGTCAGGAAAAAAAGTAGGCATTATAGCAACCTTGGAGAGTGCCGGATATTATGAGCAGGGCGAGGTGCTGTCTGTTGGGGAACGCAGCCGGGAAGAAACAATTGCTCATAATCTTTATAAGATACTTAGGGAGTTTGATCAGTCTGATGTGGATATTATATATTCAGAAAGCTTTTTGACGCCGCAGATGGGGACGGCGATCATGAACAGGCTGTTTAAGGCAGCCGGATATCAGATGATCAAAGCTATATAATCGGGGTGAGGGTATGAATACATATAAGAAAATAATATTTGCAGACAATGCGGGAAACAGCAGAGCACCAATGGCAGCTGAGCTGTTAAAGGAATACACTATGAAGCAGCCGATTGATATACAGGCACGCGGGATCGTAGTGCTGTTTCCAGAGCCTTTAAACCAAAAGACAGAGGCGGTTTTAATCAGCAACGGCATCACACTGGAAAATTATATGTCGAGCCAGTTAGAGGAAGAAGATTTTGCACTGGACACGCTGATTGTTGTAATGGAAAACGGCGATAAGCAGAAGATACTGGATTTATTTGAGAATGCGATTCCAGAAAATGTGCAGGTGCTTACAGAGCTGGTAGGGGATGAATTAGAAATTATGAATCCTTACGGCGGCACACTCCAGTCATATGGAATTTGTTATGAAACACTCAGCAAATCTGTAAAAAAGCTGGCTGCATTGCTGAATAAAAGTGAAGACTAGAGCGCTCTAGAGCATAGGCTTCACGGCTGTACAGGTCGAATAGGCATGGTGCATTTTGGGAATAACTCATAGTGTGCCATGTTTTTATATACTTGTAAAGATGTTATTTAATCACAAAATTTTATAGACAATTTATACATTCGTGTTATAATGTACTTAGTGCTTTTGTGCACTTTTTAAGGAAAGGGGAAATTAGTACGCAGAATGAAAAATAAACGCAGTGTATTTCAGGCATTTACCATGGTTATGCAGTTTGGATTAAATATGCTGGTGCCGATTCTCATGTGTACAATGCTTGGTGTATGGCTTGACCGTAAATTTGACATGCCGATTATAACGGTTCCTCTTTTTATAATCGGTGCACTTGCCGGTTTTCGAAATATTTTTGTTATGGCAAAAAGAATCTATCAAAATAACAATCATAAAGATACGGAAATTTGACTCTGAGGGGAAAAAATAGTAAAATGTTTAGACGATTGAATCAGGCACTGCCCAGCCTGCTGGCCGGTATATTATTGTACGGCATTTTTATACAGCTGGCGGGGGTATGGTTTGTTGAAGATAAGCTGCGCTACAGCAGCGGCCTGTGGATCGGCATTGTGACGGCAATGGCAATGGCATATCATATTGCACTCATTATTGCAGAGACAATTGATGCACCAGATCCGGAGAAGGCAAGGACACGCATTATCGCGAAAGGGATTCTGCGGTACGTATCGGTAGTAGCTGTTTTTGCAGTTACGATGTATTTTGATCTTGGTAACTTAGTTACGCTTTTTATAGGCGTGATGGGTTTAAAGATATCGGCTTATTTACAGCCGACGTTACACAAAATGATGAGAAAGGTAACGGGAAAGGGTGGTATGTCTACAGACAAGACTAACACAATAGAAAGGGAGGTGAAAATGTGACAGATGCAGTTTTGATGTCATCCAGTGCTGATAATATCGACTTTATGATACACGGCTTGTTTTCCTATAAACTGTTCGGGCATGAAGTCTGGATTACTACATCTCATGTATGCATACTCATTGTACTGCTGTTTTTAATAGGCTTTGCCATTGCAGCAAATATTAAAATGCGCCATGCTACAGAGGTACCGGATACATTCCAGAACATTTTAGAGCTGATTGTCAGCCTGCTGGATGGTGTGGTAGAAGGTACTATGGGGAAAAGTGCTCCAAAGTTCGTAAATTATATAAGTACGATCTTTATGTTTATCCTTGTCAGCAATATATCCGGTCTGTTTGGATTAAGGCCGCCGACAGCGGATTATGGTACTACACTTGCACTTGGCCTTATCACATTCTGTTTGATTCATTTCTGCCAGTTTAAGTATCAAAAACCAGGCAAGATCTGGGCAGATATGTGTTCGCCATTACCACCATGGCTTCCAATCTGGTTCCCAATCAACTTAATCAGTGAAATTGCGGTTCCGATTTCCCTGTCTCTGCGTTTGTTCGCAAACGTATTGTCAGGCACAGTTATGATGGCATTGATCTACGGGCTGCTGTCAAAAGTGGCTATTATCTGGCCGGCAGCGCTCCATGTGTACTTTGACTTGTTCTCAGGAGCAATTCAGACGTATGTATTCTGTATGCTGACGATGACCTACATCAGCCAGCAGTGTGAGACAGAATAAATTATTTTGTATTTTCATTACAGAAAAATTTTTAGGAGGAAATCATTATGAATATCACAGGACAGGACTTAATTTTAGCATGCTCAGCAATCGGCGCAGGTCTGGCAGTTATTGCCGGTATCGGGCCTGGTATTGGACAGGGTATCGCAGCTGGACACGGTGCAGCTGCTGTAGGACGTAATCCGGGTGCAAAATCAGATATTATGTCTACCATGTTATTAGGACAAGCCGTAGCAGAGACGACAGGTCTGTATGGTCTGTTGGTTGCCATGCTTTTGCTTTTCGTACAGCCGTTGGTATAATAGAATTTTGATAATAGGATTTGTCCTTTAATTCTATTATAAGAAAAACGCACAGCTGCGTTTTGTTAGGAAAATAAGACGGAAAGGAGGCTGAACTGAGCAAACATGGAGAGACTATTTAATCTTGATTTTCAATTGCTGAATGATGCCCTGCTCATGGCAATTGCTATATTTGTGCTGTTTTTGGCAATGTCTTACTTTTTGCTGAACCCGGTCAGAAAAATGCTGTATGACAGACAGAGAAAGATTCAAGGGGATATTGACAGCGCAAAGTCAGATAAAGACAAAGCAGCTGCAATGAAGGCAGAATATGAAACAAAGCTTAAAAATGTGGATAAAGAAGCAGAAGCTATATTAAGTGAAGCACGTCAAAAAGCGTTGAAAAACGAAGCACATATTATTGACGAAGCAAAGCAGGAAGCTGCCCGGATCATCCAGCGCGCGAATGAAGAGGCAAAACTGGAAAAGAGCCGTGCTATGGATGAGATGAAGCAGGAAATGATTGCAGTTGCATCGCTGATGGCTGCAAAAGTAGTGACAGCATCAATAGATACAACAGTTCAGAATACGCTTGTAGAAGAGACATTGAAAGAAATGGGTGATTCGACATGGCAAAGCTAGTATCTAAGACATATGGAGATGCATTGTTTGAGCTGGCTTTGGAATCAGGGCAGGTGGATGAGCTGTTTGAAGAGGCAAAGAAGCTGCTTGATATTATTAATATAAATGAAGATCTGGCTAAAATGATGAATCATCCAAAAATCGTCATAGAAGAAAAACAAAAAATCGTAGAGGTTATCTTCAAGGGCCGTGCCTCACGGGAAATGATCGGACTGCTCCTTATGATTATAGCAAAAGGTCATTATAATGAGTTTGGCAGTGTATTGAGCTATTTTATTACGCAGGTCAAAGAATATAAGAAGATAGGGACTGCATACATTAGTTCTGCCATGGAGTTATCACTTGCGCAGAAGGATTCGATCCGCAGAAAGCTGCTGGATACAACTGATTATGTGCAGTTTGACCTGATCTATGATATAGATCCTTCTCTGATAGGGGGAATCGTAATTCGGATCGGAGACAGGGTTGTGGACGGCAGCGTAAAAAGCAGGCTGGCCAGACTGACATCCGAATTATCAAAAGCAAAGTTACAGATGCCGTAGCAATATGGCAAAAACAGTTGAAAGTAGGTGACTATTGTCCATGAATTTGAAACCAGAGGAGATTAGTTCCGTCATCAAAGAGCAGATCAAAAGGTACGCTGCAGAGCTTGAAGTAGCAGACGTAGGTACTGTTATTCAGGTAGCGGATGGTATTGCGCGTATTCATGGTCTGGAAAATGCGATGCAGGGCGAGCTGCTTGAATTCCCAGGTGAAGTATATGGAATGGTATTAAACCTCGAAGAAGATAATGTTGGTGCCGTACTGCTTGGCGACCAAAAAAGTATCAACGAAGGTGATACCGTAAAGACTACCGGAAGGGTAGTTGAAGTTCCAGTGGGGGATGCTATGACCGGCCGTGTTGTAAATGCATTAGGACAGCCGATTGATGGCAAAGGACCAATAAAGACAGATAAATATCGTCAGATTGAAAGAGTTGCATCTGGTGTTATTTCCAGAAAATCCGTAGACACGCCGTTACAGACCGGTATTAAGGCGATTGATTCTATGGTGCCGATTGGACGCGGGCAGCGTGAGCTGATTATCGGTGACAGGCAGACAGGTAAGACGGCGATTACAATTGATACGATTATAAATCAAAAGGGCCAGGGCGTAAAATGTATTTACGTTGCAATCGGCCAGAAAGCTTCTACCGTTGCTTCTATTGTAAAGACATTGGAAGAGTTTGGTGCTATGGCATATACGACGGTTGTAGCTGCGACAGCAAGCGAGCTTGCACCATTACAGTATATTGCCCCATATTCAGGATGTGCCATTGGAGAAGAATGGATGGAAAACGGCGGTGACGTTTTAGTAGTATACGACGATTTAAGTAAGCATGCTACGGCATATCGTACACTCTCACTGCTTTTAAGAAGACCGCCAGGACGTGAGGCTTATCCGGGTGATGTATTCTACCTTCATTCCAGACTGTTAGAGCGTGCAGCAAGGCTGTCTGAAAAACTGGGAGGCGGTTCGCTGACAGCACTGCCTATTATTGAGACACAGGCAGGCGATGTATCTGCGTACATTCCTACGAATGTTATTTCTATTACAGATGGACAGATTTATCTGGAAACAGAGATGTTCAACTCAGGATTCCGTCCGGCAATCAATGCAGGTCTGTCGGTATCCAGGGTAGGAGGCGCTGCGCAGATTAAGGCAATTAAAAAAATTGCTGCTCCTATCCGTGTGGAATTGGCACAGTACCGCGAGCTTGCAGCATTTGCACAGTTCGGCTCTGAGCTGGATGCAGATACAAAAGAAAAACTGGATCAGGGTGAAAGAATCCGTGAGATTTTAAAACAGCCGCAGTATCAGCCGATGCCGGTTGAAAAGCAGGTAATTATTATTTATGCTGCAACCAAGAAATACCTTTTGGATATTCCGACAGAAGACGTGCTCCGCTTTGAAAGCGAGCTGTTTGAGTTTATCGATACAAAGTATCCTGAGATCCCAGAATCTATCAGGACTACGAAAGTATTGGAAGAAGATGTAGAGAAGAAATTGATCAATGCAATTGAAGAATGCAAGAGATCGTTCCGGTAGAATGAAAAAAGGCGGTGACAGATTATGGCCTCAATGAGAGACATAAAAAGAAGAAAAAGCAGCATACAGAGTACGCAGCAAATCACAAAAGCCATGAAATTAGTTTCTACCGTTAAATTACAAAAAGCAAAGACACACGCAGAACAGACGGACCCATATTTTCAGTATATGTACCGTACTGTCACATCTATTCTTGCAAGATCAGGCAATATGGATCATCCGTATCTGAAGGATAATGGTTCGGATAAGGTAGCAGTCGTAGTCATTACGTCCAACCGTGGACTGGCAGGCGGTTATAATTCCAATATTACCAAGCTCGTGCAAAACAGCGGCATCCCGGTGGAAAAGGTGCAGTTATATACGATTGGATCAAAAGGGCGGGAGACATTGGAACGGAAAGGATATCAGGTTGTAGAAGATGTGTCGGATGTAATCGAAAGTCCGACGTATAAAGATGCCATGGAAATCTGTGATAAAGTCTTAAAAGACTTTACAGACGGAAAAATAGGCCAGATTTATCTTGCTTATACACATTTTAAAAACACAGTAGTCCATGTGCCTACTTTAATGAAAATGCTGCCGGTAGAGTTTTCTGAGGCAGAAATCGAAGCAGCCGATAAAAACCTGATCATGAACTATGAGCCGAACGAAAGTGAAGCTTTAAACATGATTATTCCCAAATATGTCACCAGCATTTTCTATGGAGCGCTGATTGAGGCGGTTGCCAGTGAAAATGGTGCGAGAATGCAGGCAATGGATTCTGCGACAAGTAATGCGGAAGACATGATTAGTGATTTGTCTTTGAAATACAACCGTGCCCGTCAGGGTTCCATTACACAGGAGCTGACCGAGATTATCGCAGGCGCGGAAGCAATCAGCTGAGATTGCATCAATTAAGAAAAAAAGGAGTGATAGAAAAAAATGGCAGAAACGAATATAGGGAAAATCACTCAGATTGTTGGTGCTGTCTTGGATATCAAATATACAGGACAGCTGCCGGAGATTAACGAAGCTATAGAGATCAAACGCAAGGATGGCAGCAGGCTCGTTGTCGAGGTAGCACAGCATCTGGGAGATGATACCGTAAGATGTATTGCCATGGGGCCTACAGATGGTCTGGTGCGGGGCATGGATGCCGCAGCAACCGGAGCAGCGATCAGTGTTCCGGTCGGTGAGAATACATTAGGCCGTATGTTCAATGTCCTCGGTGAGCCGATTGATGAAGTCGATCCGCCGACTGGTGTTGAGTATAGTCCGATTCACAGAAAAGCACCTTCCTTCGAGGAACAGTCTACTTCTGCAGAGATCTTGGAAACGGGCATCAAAGTCGTAGATCTTCTCTGTCCATACCAGAAGGGTGGAAAGATCGGACTGTTCGGCGGTGCTGGTGTAGGAAAGACGGTATTAATTCAGGAATTAATTCATAATATAGCAACAGAGCACGGCGGATATTCTGTATTTACCGGTGTAGGTGAAAGGACGCGTGAAGGAAACGACCTTTATTATGAAATGAAAGAATCCGGGGTTATTGATAAGACGACGATGGTATTCGGACAGATGAATGAGCCGCCGGGAGCAAGAATGCGCGTGGCTTTATCAGGACTTACAATGGCTGAATATTTCCGTGATAAGGGCGGAAAAGACGTGCTTTTATTTATTGACAATATTTTCCGTTTTACGCAGGCAGGCTCAGAAGTATCAGCGCTGTTAGGCCGTATGCCTTCAGCCGTAGGATATCAGCCGACGCTGCAGACTGAGATGGGTGCGCTGCAGGAGCGTATCACATCTACGAAAAACGGTTCTATTACATCGGTACAGGCTGTTTATGTGCCTGCCGACGACTTAACAGACCCGGCACCTGCTACGACATTTGCCCATCTGGATGCTACGACCGTATTGGAACGTTCGATTGCAGAGCTAGGTATTTATCCGGCAGTAGACCCGCTGGCTTCTACTTCCAGAATTTTGGATCCGCGTATCGTAGGGCAGGAGCATTTTGACACTGCGCGCGGGGTACAGGAGATTCTGCAGAAATACAAAGAGCTGCAGGATATTATCGCGATCTTAGGTATGGACGAATTATCAGAAGATGATAAAATGGTCGTAAACCGTGCCAGAAAGATCCAAAGATTCCTCTCCCAGCCATTCTTTGTAGCAACCCAGTTTACAGGTCTGGACGGAAAGTATGTGCCGGTTGCAGAGACAATCCGCGGATTCCGTGAGATCTTAGAAGGCAAGCATGACGATGTGCCTGAAGGTCATTTCTTAAATGCAGGAACAATTGATGATGTACGTGCCCGTTTGAAGTAAGGGGTGACGTTATGGCAGATGCAAATAAATTATTTAAAGTAGAGATCATTACGCCGGAACGTGTATTTTATACCGGAGATGCTGCTATGATTGAGTTTACGACGACAGAAGGCGACATCGGCGTGTATAAAAACCACATTCCGCTGACAGCGGTACTCGCACCCGGCATTGTAAAAATTACAGAAGAAGCCGGAGCAAAAAAAGCAGCAGTGCATTCTGGATTTGCAGAAATCTTAGGTGACAAAGTGACACTGCTTGCAGAAATCGCAGAGTGGCCGGATGAAATCAACAAAAACCGTGCTGAAGAAGCAAAAATGCGCGCAGAACGCCGCCTCAAGATGAAAGAAGCAGGACTGGATGTAAAACGCGCAGAAATTGCTTTAAAGAAAGCTTTGGTGCGTATCGATGTAGCGAAATAAGTGATCCAGCAGCATAATTAGAGTAAAAATGGGGCTGTCGCACTAAGCAAAACATATACAAGATATAGTATGGAAAATAATTTATACCAACTATATCTTGTATCATTTTTCTTAATGCGACAGCCCCATTATCATTGTTCATCTATAAATCCAAATCCATAGGCAATTCCATACGCATCGCAGGCAGCCCAGTTTTTATACAAATCAGATGAAACCATGGCAAGCTTTCGGACAATCTGCGTAGCATGAAAAGCATGTTCTACCAAAAGACCTTCGACACCCGTTATACTTGCACCTCTGAGCACTCCATAGTAATCGTCTCCCCTGCTGCTTTTTCTATGTATAACAGTACCGTTTTCATTTGCTGCATCATTTGCCAGGCTTGTAAAGTCAGGTGCAGCATTTTTTGTCCTTACTGTAAAATCAGACTTCTGAATGCCGGCATCTTGGTTGTATTCCGTCAGGCTAGTGCCGATTGTATTGGCGATTTTCATTCCAAGATCACTTTTATGCGCAGCGCTGTTTACAAAGACATAAGCTTTATTGATGCTTTTTGGCTGGCTCCATGGTTTCTTTGGACGGCTTGTAGAATTGGTATGCAGGGAAACAAACAAATCGCAGCCTACCGTTGCTGCCATATATCCCCGGACAGCGATATTTTTTTGATCCAGATTTTCATTTTTATAAGTTTTTCCATTATAGGACAGCGAGATGGAGCTGCCGGTTCTTGTCATATAGCTGTCTATGCCGTAAGATGTTTTTAATGCTTTTTTTAGGGCTTTGCCGACCTTTAAGTTAAATTCTGCTTCAGAATATGGATAGTTTCCATCTGCACCCTCCAGTTCATAATTGTTATTAAGAGTACCGAAATGCCCTGGGTCTATGCATATTTTGATATTCGAGCCTAATGCAGCGTATGCATCGGTCTCTTCGGCATAAGATGCATCCCGCGTATCAATAGTGCCGTCTTTTGAAAGCGTGCATATTTTGTATTCATACTGCTGCGGTGAAGATGATTTTAATTTTTCCGTGTATGAATTTTTAGATCCGCCCGATACACCATCTGATTTTACCTTTGCCAGCGTCGTCCATTTTCCGGTTCCCGTGCTGTTTTTGGCTGCACGCTTCATGACATAGTAATACTTTACATCTGCGTCATGATCGGAATTCCAGGAAATCTTAATAGACGAAGGTGAAGCTTTTCCGGTAGAAGGCGTAAGCTCTAGTACAGGGGATTTTGTTTCCGGCAGGGATTCTGCCTCAGGCGGGACAGCTGCAGCTGACGCATGATAGGATATGCCGGCAATCATGCATAACGACAAAACAGCACTGATTATTTTTTTCTTCATATGTAAATTCCTTTCTCAATATGTAAATTCGTTTCTGATTATGTAGACGTTTATTATATCATCTGGTGCAGATCTGTTCAATGGGGAATTTTTCCATATAGAATAATGCAAAAAAACGGAAAACTATGCAGAAAAAGGATGGAATTTGTTGATTTTCACTAATGAAATCATAAAAATTTCAATGTTATACGAAAAATATTCTATGTTCTCTTTTAAAACTATAATATATACTGTCATCATAAACAAGGGGACGCAACGCGTGTTTTATATGGAAAGGAGAATAAGTATGAAGAAAAAAGTAGTTTCTATGGTTTTGGCAGCAATTATGGGTGTATCTCTTGCTGCATGTGGATCACCTTCCGATGACAGTTCTAAAGGCGACGATAAGAAAACAGAAGACGAGGCTGGAGATGACAAGACAGCAGATGATAAAACGGGCGATGATGCTGAACAGGGAGATGAGGCAGACAATACCGGAGGCGACGCAGGGGGAGATGTAGCAAATAAAGATAAGCCTTTGGTATGGTTTAACCGCCAGCCTTCCAACAGCTCTACCGGTGAGCTGGATATGGCAGCTCTTTCCTTTAATGACAAAACATATTATGTGGGATTTGATGCAAATCAGGGTGCTGACCTGCAGGGTACAATGGTAAAAGAATACATAGAAGCAAATATTGACAGCATTGACCGTAATGGTGACGGCATTATCGGCTACGTACTTGCAATCGGCGACATCGGACATAATGATTCCATTGCACGTACAAGAGGTATACGCAAAGCGCTTGGCACAGGCGTAGAAAAAGACGGAGACATTAACAGTGATCCGGTAGGAACAAACTCAGACGGTTCTGCAAAAGCTGTTAAAGATGGAGAAATCGAAGTAAACGGCAAGAAATATGTAGTACGTGAGCTTGCTTCTCAGGAAATGAAGAACTCTGCAGGCGCTACATGGGATGCAGCTACCGCAGGTAATGCAATCGGTACATGGTCTTCATCATTTGGTGATGACATTGATATTATTGCTTCAAACAACGACGGCATGGGCATGTCAATGTTTAATGCATGGTCAAAAGATAACAAAGTACCTACATTTGGATATGATGCAAACAGTGATGCAGTAGCAGCGATTGCAGACGGCTACGGCGGAACAATCAGCCAGCATGCAGATGTGCAGGCATATCTGACGCTCCGCGTTCTCCGCAATGCGTTAGACGGCGTTGATATCGACACAGGTATTGGTACAGAAGATGATGCAGGAAACACATTATCGGATGATGTATATGTATACAATGAAGAGCAGCGTTCTTATTATGCATTAAACGTTGCAGTTACAGCTGATAACTACAAAGATTTTACCGATTCGACAAAGATTTACGATCCGGTATCCAAACAGCTTGATGCAGGCGCACATCCTACTAAGAAAGTATGGCTGAATATTTACAATGCTTCTGATAACTTCCTGAGCTCTACTTACCAGCCGCTTCTTCAGAGCTATGACGATATTCTCAATCTGGAAGTAGACTACATCGGCGGTGACGGACAGACAGAATCTAATATTACAAACCGCCTTGGAAATCCAAGTCAGTATGATGCATTTGCAATTAACATGGTTAAGACAGACAATGCTGCATCTTATACAGCTTTACTGAATCAGTAATTTTCAGCTGCTATTTGTAATAAGGACAGACGGCAATTAGGGAGAAGAAATTCTCCCTAATATTTTATAATCTTACAGTAAAACAGGTCAACATGCATATACAGGAGTAAAAATATGGCAGATAAGAAAGATGATATCGTCTTATCGATACGCAGCATGAGCAAGTCTTTTGGCCGGAACAGAGTATTGGATCATATCAATCTGGATCTCAAGCGCGGGTCGGTTATGGGACTGATGGGTGAAAATGGTGCCGGCAAATCTACAATGATGAAGTGCCTTTTCGGAACGTATCAAAAAGATGAAGGTAATATCTTCCTGGACGGTAAGGAAGTAAGCTTTTCAGGACCTAAGGATGCTCTTGAAAATGGCATTGCAATGGTTCATCAGGAATTGAACCAGTGTCTGGAAAGAAATGTAATAGATAATTTGTTTCTGGGACGGTATCCGGTCAATTCCATGGGCGTGGTTGATGAAGGCAGGATGAAAAAAGAGGCTTCGGAGCTGTTTCGAAAGCTGGGCATGACCGTGAATCTTACTCAGCCAATGCGGAATATGTCTGTATCGCAGCGGCAGATGTGTGAAATTGCCAAGGCTATTTCTTATAATTCCAAAGTAATTGTTTTAGATGAACCTACCTCTTCATTGACCGTACAAGAGGTAAATAAGCTGTTTGAGATGATGAGAATGTTAAAAGAGCAGGGAATATCCCTGATTTACATTTCTCACAAAATGGATGAAATATTTGAAATCTGTGATGAGATCTCTGTGCTTCGTGACGGCAACCTGGTTATGACAAAAAGCAGCAAAGAAACAGATATGAATGAATTAATAGCAGCTATGGTCGGCCGTTCTCTGGAAAATCGATTTCCACCAGTTGACAATACACCAAAAGACGTTATTTTATCAATTCAGCATTTATCCACAAAGTTTGAACCTCATCTGCAGGACATTACATTTGATGTAAAAGAAGGAGAAATTTTTGGACTGTATGGCCTGGTAGGAGCCGGACGTACAGAGCTTTTGGAGACAATTTTTGGCGTACGTACCAGGGCGGCAGGACGTGTTTATTTTAATAACCGCCTTATGAATTTCAACAATGCAAGAGAAGCTATGGAGCATGGTTTTGCAATGGTTACTGAGGAGCGGAAGGCAAATGGATTGTTCCTGAAGGGTGATCTTACATTTAATACTACGATAGCAAATCTGGAACAGTATAAATCCGGCATGGCTCTTTCTGATTCTAAAATGGTCAAGGCGACTGCAAAAGAAATCAAAATTATGCATACAAAATGTATGGGCCCGGAAGATATGATTTCCAGCCTTTCCGGAGGAAATCAGCAGAAAGTAATATTAGGTAAATGGCTGGAGCGCGACCCGCAGATCTTTATGATGGATGAACCTACGAGGGGCATTGATGTAGGAGCAAAATACGAGATCTATGAATTAATTATTAATATGGCAAAGCAGGGCAAGACAATTATTGTTGTTTCTTCTGAAATGCCGGAAATACTAGGCATAACAAACCGTATCGGGGTAATGTCAAACGGACACCTCTCTGGAATTGTAAATACAAAAGAGACAAATCAGGAAGAGCTGCTCAGACTCAGCGCAAAATACCTATAGTAAGGGAGATGAATAGTTATGGCAAATGGAAACAGTGGGATTCTTACGGCGGAGCAGGAAAAAAAGCTGCGTCAGCCGATAGATGATTATGTCGGCAAGATTCAGGAAAAAATAGATCGTCTCAGGGCAGACGGGACAGACAGAGTTATCTCTCTTCAAAACCGGATGGATGGATTAAAGAGAGACCGTTCTCTTACAAGCCAGGAGAAAGCAGCAGAAATGGCAAAAGACCGTGAAGAGCTGGAGAAAGCCAGGGCAGTCGAAGAGAAAAACAAAGATGAGATTGCGAAGCTGATTTCGGATGCAGAAAATTATATCAAAGAACACTTTCAAAACGATTATTACTTGCCGGTCAAAGAAAGCTGCAGAGCAGAAAAAGCAGAAGCAAGAGAGAAATACAATAGAAGGGTTGCCGAGCTTGAAAAGGAGCATCAGGCAGCGGTTTCAAAACTTTCAGACCATCAGGAAATCAAAGATGAGAAGTACGTTCATAAGAATCGGCTGTTTGACGCTAAAATGGTTCTGGAAAAAGACCTTCAGGAAATCAAAGATCGAAAACATGCAGCGTATACTTATAAATACCACTTGATTGACCTGCTGCGCATGTCAAAATTTACGTTTATGGAAGTAAGGGCACAAAAATGGGAAAACTATAGGTATACATTTAACCGCAGGTCATTTTTACTGCAGAATGGATTATATATAGCAATTATATTAGTTTTTATTGCATTGTGTCTTATTGCGCAGTTTGTAAAAAAGACGCCGCTGCTTACATTCAATAATATCTTAAATATACTCCAGCAGGCTTCACCGCGTATGTTCCTTGCACTAGGTGTTGCCGGACTGATACTCCTTACCGGTACGGATCTTTCCATTGGGCGTATGGTCGGCATGGGCATGACGACTGCTACAATTATCATGCACCAGGGTGTCAATACAGGCTCTGTATTCGGTCATATATTTGATTTTACAGGTCTTCCGGTAGGCGTAAGAGTAATACTTGCATTGGTTGTCTGTATTGTTTTATGTACATCATTTACAGCAATTGCCGGTTTCTTTACCGCCAAGTTTAAGATGCACCCGTTTATTTCTACGATGGCGAATATGCTGGTTATTTTTGGTATAGTGACCTATGCGACAAAAGGTGTATCCTTTGGTGCCATAGAACCTGAAATTCCAAATATGATCATACCAAAGATCAATGGATTCCCTACAATTATTCTTTGGGCAGCAGCAGCGATTGCAATTGTATGGTTTATCTGGAATAAGACGACATTTGGTAAAAATCTGTACGCCGTAGGCGGCAACCCAGAAGCAGCAGCTGTATCCGGTATATCTGTATTCCGCGTGACAGTAGGCGCATTTGTTCTGGCAGGTATTTTATACGGCTTTGGTTCCTGGCTGGAATGTGCGAGAATGTTTGGTTCTGGTTCAGGAGCTTATGGGCAGGGCTGGGAAATGGATGCGATTGCAGCCTGCGTAGTAGGCGGTGTTTCCTTTACCGGCGGCATTGGCAAGATTTCGGGCGTAGTAGTAGGTGTATTTATCTTTACAGCGCTGACCTATTCATTGACCATTCTAGGTATTGATACGAATCTGCAGTTCGTATTTTCTGGCATTATCATCCTCGTTGCGGTAATGCTTGACTGTTTAAAATATGTCCAGAAAAAATAGTTATGATTATAAAAGGAGCCGGAATCAAATCTGGCTCTTTTTATAATGGCAGGCAGAAAGAATCCTATATAAAACTGTACAGTTTACATATGACAGCACGTCTGATATAATAATGCAAAATCAGAATGTTGCAGTATAGAATATATGGAGAAATAAATATGAAGAAATACACAATTCTTCTGGCGGATGATGAAGAAGAAGTCATACAGGCAATTATGAGAAAAATGGATTGGGAGGGGCTTGGGTTTTCCGTGATCGGAAATGCTGCAAACGGCATAAAAGCATTGGAAATGGTAGAAGAGTTTCAGCCGGACGTAGTTATGACTGATATCAAGATGCCATATATGGACGGCATGGAGCTGGCCAATCGTATCAAGGATGAGTTTCCGGCTACCAAGATCTTATTTTTTACCGGATTTGATGAGTTTGAGTATGCAAAAGAAGCCGTGCATTTAGAAGCCGAAGAATATATTCTAAAACCGGTAAATTCCGTAGAGCTTACAAAAGTATTTGAAAAGCTCAAAATAAAATTAGATCAAGAAATAAGTGAAAAACGCAATGTGCAGATCTTACAGAAATACTATCTGGATTCACTTCCACTGCTTCAGGCAGATTTTTATTCTGCATTAATTGAAGGCAGGATGCATGAAGATGAAATTCCCAAATTTCTTTCTGATTATCAGATTTCGCTGGCAGGGCCTTATTTTTGCTGCCTTGTTATCCACACATCTTCCAGCCAGGTACCGAATGATATGAATTCACTGCTTTTATTTACATCCGTTCAAAAGCAGGCAAAAGAACGTCTGGTGGAAAAATGGCAGGAGAAATGTTTTTCTTATTTAGGAAATACCGTTTTGATTTCCCAGCTTGGAACCGAAAATGAGATTTCTGACCTGACAGATGAATGCGACAGGTTCTGTAAATATGTAAGGCGCATGATCGGTGCCGTCGTCACAATAGGCATAGGGCAGGTCTGCGGGAATATTCTGGAATTGTCACAGTCATACGGCAGCGCGCGTGAGGCAGTGTCTTACCGGGTAGTCTATGGAGCCTCCAGAGCAATTAACATGAAAGAGATTGTGCCGCAGGAAACAGGCAGATGCAGCATGATCAATGATTCGGATTTAACAGAACTATTTAAAATGATACGCATTGGTTCCGAAACAGATGTGACCAGGGCAGTTGACCAGTATCTTGCACGCACATCTTTTCCAAATAAATCGCTGCATCAGCATCATATAGACTTGATGGAATTGATCAGTGCCTTATACAGGTTTTTATCAAATAACGATATTATGATTGATGATTTTACAGGCGATATCGGACAATTGTATCATGGGCTGCTGGATCTGGAGCCTGATGTATTACGAAAGTGGCTGATCAACAGCAGTCTCTGCCTGCGTGACACATTGATCAGCCAGAGGAATAAGTCTACAAAGTCATTTGTATCAAAAGCAAAAGAATATGTACATAATAACTATGCGGATGAAGAACTGTCGCTTGACAGCATTTGTGAGGTACTGGGTGTATCAAACTCCTATTTTTCTACAATATTTAAAAAAGAGACAGGCAATTCATTTATCCGTTATCTGACAGATTACCGGATGGATCAGGCAGCATGCCGTCTGATCGAGTCAAATGAAAAAAGCTATATTATTGCAAAAAATGTAGGATACACAGATCCCAATTATTTCAGTTATGTATTTAAAAGGCGGTTTGGTGTGTCGCCTTCAAAATACAGGACAGAGCATTCAGAAAGTGAAAATTAAGCGTTAAACTATGAAAAATTCAAAGCCGAGAGGAATGCAGTCAATGATCATGATTGCATTTTCCGCTATTTCTATTTCAATCCTGCTTGTGCTTGGAATTGTAATGTATGTCAGGGTATCAGCTTCATCCAGACAGGAAATGACGCAGAGCACAAAAAAGCTGATCGAGCAGACCGGAGAGAGCCTTGAAGACTATCTGGTCAATATGCGTCAGATTTCAGATGCGGTATATTATAATGTGGTCAAAGAAAATGATTTTTCAAGCAAAGATAACAGTATTCAGCGCGGGATGAATTTGCTGTACGAAGCAAATAAAAAAAGCCTGCGCAGCATAGCGATCTATAATAATTACGGGAGCCTGGTAGCCGCAGAGCCGATTGCCCTTCAGAAAGAAGATCCTGATATTACAAAACAGGACTGGTATGTGCAGGCGGTAAATGAGCGGGAAAACATGCATTTTTCCACGCCGCATATTCAGAATCTGTTTCAAGACGCTGCTTTCCGGTATTACTGGGTGATTTCACTAAGCCGCGTGGTAGAGATCACAGACCATGGGGAGCCTCAGTTTGGCGTGCTGCTGGTAGATATGGATTATTCCGGCATTTCCCGGATGATGAAGCAGATCAACAAATCCAGCAACGGACAGTATTTTTATTTGTGTGACAGCAATGGGCAGATTATATACCACAAACGGCAGATCCAGATCAGCAACGGTATTTTTAAAGAAAATAATATTGCAGCGGCAAAGTATAAAGACGGAATCTACGATGAAACATTTGGAGGAGAGCACCGCAAAGTGCTTGTCAATACAATCAGCTATACGGGATGGAAACTGATAGGCGTAATCCCATATTCTGCATTTACGCACGGCATGTTTGACATGCAGTATTTTATAGTAATGCTTGTACTGCTGATGACAATGATGCTCGCCGTAATTAACCGTATCGTTTCTGTCAGGATCTCCAGCCCTATTTTAAAGCTGAAGGATTCGGTTATGGAATATGAAGCAGGCGAAAAGCCAGATATATATATCGGCGGATCATTGGAAATCAGGCACCTAGGGTATTCGATCCAGCGTTCATATGAGCAGATTGATACGCTTATGAATAAAATTGTACTGGAACAGAACGAGCGGAGAAAAAGCGAGCTGGATGCGCTGCAGAGTCAGATCAATCCCCATTTTTTATATAATACGCTTGATTCGATTACATGGATGATCGAAGGAGAGCGTAATGACGACGCAGTATGCATGATTTCGGAGCTGGCAAAGCTCTTTCGCATCAGCCTGTCTAAGGGGCGGACAGTGATCAGCATAAAAGATGAGCTGCAGCATGCAAAAAGCTATATGAACATACAAAAGATACGTTACAAGAATTTCTTTTCAATAGTATTTGATATAGACGAAGAGATCTGTTCCTGCTGTATTGTAAAACTAGTTTTACAGCCGATACTTGAAAATGCGATCAATTATGGGGTCAGTGTTATGGACGACGGCGGCGAAATTAAAGTATCAGGAAAAAAAGAAGGCGGAAACATAATTCTTTCTGTATCGGATAACGGGGTCGGAATGTCAGAAGAGGATGTAAAGCTGATCTTAACAGACAGCAGGCGTGTCCACACGCGCGGGTCCGGGGTCGGGCTTGTCAATGTAAACAACCGCATTCAGATATTATTTGGAAAAGAATACGGCCTTATCGTGGAAAGTGAACCTGATGTAGGAACCATAGTCTCCATCCGCATTCCAGAGGTGACTTATACAGAAGAAAACAGAGAGAGATTAGAGAGAGGGAATTATTTAGCAGGCAAATGAATAGTAAAAAAATATTTTTTATCATAGAATTCGTTCTGGCTGTTCTGGTCATAATATTGGCTCTTATGATGCTGCAGGAAAAGAATGGAAATGATCTTAGCAGAGTATCTGTTGTTGTTCCTGATTCTGATCATACACAATGGACAGCGCTGCGCTATGGATTAAAAATGGCTGCAGAGGATCTGGGAATAGATTTATTTGTAGTCAGTACCGGAAATACACTTAGTGCGCCGGAACAGATGGAACTAATCCAAAATGAAATAGAACACGGAGCAGATGCAGTAATCGTGCAGCCTGCTATAGGGGAATATACAGAAGAACTGCTGAAAAAAGTAGAAAGCAGGGTTCCTGTAATGCTCGTAGAATATGCTGCCTCCAAGGCAGGCGAGTCTTCTCTGCTGCCGGTTGTAAAACCAGATCACTATGCAATGGGAAATGCACTTGCAGAGGAAATATTAGATGATTATAATGGAAACATTAAAGGCAGGACAATTGGAATCGTGACAGAAAGCCTTGAATCCGAAGCAGCAGCCCGCTGCAGAAAAGGGTTCGAAGACGGACTGAAAGGAACAGGCGCTGATCTAAGCTGGGTAGTATCCGGCCTGCAGCAGGAAAATAAGGAAAAACAGCTGAAAAAACAGCATAAAGTCAACATAATAGCAGCTTTTGATGACCGCAGCCTGACTGTGGCAGGGAAATATTCAGCAGCAAATGATCTGCACGGCGCATTTGTATATGGAATAGGGCATTCTACAGAAGCCGCATATTATCTGGACACAGGCAGCATCGAATGCCTGGTTGTGCCCGATGAATTTAATATCGGCTATCAGAGCCTGACACAGACAGCAAAAAAGCTGGGGGCATATTTTTACGAAATGGAAAATCAAACAGTATCTTATACCGTGATTCGCAGAGATGAATTATTTTCACCGAAAAATCAAGAGATTCTTTTTACAATGAGTCAATAGACGGAAGGCTGGTATAGAATGAAAGCAAAAAAGTTTTTTGCGGCAGCAGTAATTGTTATTTTAAGTACACTATTTATCAGTGCCTGTGGAAAACATGAGCCGGGCAGGGCAGACAAAATCCATGTGGGCGTCACATATTATAATCAGAGCGATACATTTTTAAACCAGCTGATAGACTGTTTTAAGGAACAGCTGGATCTGATGGAAAAAACCAGCTTTGAAATCACAGTAACGATCCGCGATGCCTCCGGCTCTCAGAGAACGCAGGATGATCAGGTAAAAGAACTGATTGACGCTGGGTGTAACGTACTGTGTGTAAATCTGGTAGACCGCGCAGATCCATCGGAAATCATAGACCTTGCCAGAGATCATAATGTGCCGATTATCTTTTTTAACAGAGAACCGGTCGCTGAAGACATGCTGCAGTGGGATGGGCTTTATTATGTCGGGGCGTACGCAGAGCAGCCTGGTGTCATGCAGGGGGAGCTGGCAGCAGATCTGATCCACTCCGACAGCGGCATTGACCGCAATAAAGACGGCACGATTCAGTATGTGATATTAGAAGGAGAACCGGGGCATCAGGATGCGATCATGCGTACCGAAAATGCAGTCGATACGTTGAAAAATAAGGGGATAAAACTAGAAAAGCTGAGCTGCGGGATAGCGAACTGGAACCGTGCGCAGGCACAAAACCGCATGCTGCAGATGATCAGCCAGTATCAGGATAAAATCGAGCTGGTTTTAGCAAACAATGATGATATGGCACTGGGCGCTTTAGAGGCATATAAAAAATCAAATTTATCAGAATCGGCCCTTCCAGTCTTCTTTGGAATCGATGGAACAGATGTTGGCTTAAAGGCGGTAGCAGATAAAAAGCTGTCCGCAACTGTATACAATGATAAAGAAGGACAGGCACAGGCGATGGCAGAGCTGTCTGCGGCACTCGTCTTTCAAGAAGGGTTAGATCAGATCGAATTTGAAAAAGGCCGTTATATTTATCTGCCTTATACAAAAGTAATAAAGGATAATGTGGGAGATTTTCTGAAGTATTGAGAGGAGATCAGGATGTTTTTAACCAATAGGAGAATGAAACAGGCAGCAGTCGATAAATGGATTGCTGCCTGTTTTATTTATTATATAGCTTACCATTCCAGATCAAACAATTCGTCGAACTCAATTTTTATATGAGGGAAATGCACAATTTCTAATTCACATTTGTTTTCTTTTGTTATTGTCTTGAAAAGATGATATTGCGGCTCTTCATTTTCATCATAGTCGAGAAGATAAATTTCAACTTGTTTCTTTTGCCAATTTACTATCCAATATTCATTGATTTCTTCTTTGCGGTAGATATCCTTTTTATTTGTCCGGTCATATTTTTCCGTAGAATCTGATAAAACTTCCATTACAAATTGAGGGGCATTTACAAAAGTATTCCCGCGTCTGGATCTGACCTGACAATTAATCGAAGCATCTGGAATAACTGTTTTCTTTTCGTCTCCAAACCACCATGTATATTGTACATTGTCAGGAAACGCACGGCACATGCTGTTTTTAAGCTGACAGCCTACTATATTCGTGAAATTTGTAATCACCATAGAATGCTCAATATAAGCACCGGCCATATCAGTAATCTGAATATTGTGCATGAAAATACCTCCAATTTATCTTAATAAATATAGTATACCAGATACGGAACGGAATTGCTATATTCTATTATAATCTCTGATTTTACACTGAAATAGAATAAAGATTTACCTTGAATATGCCTGACGGCTCAGCTGATGGTGCAAGGGACAACAAAAGGACAACTAAAAAGAGGACAGACACTGCATGTCCACCCTCTTTCCATTCAAAATTCCTTATAAATCTTAGCCAAAGTATCTCTTTAATAAGCCGGCAAAAGCTTTTCCATGTCTAGCCTCATCGCGGGCCATTTCATGAACAGTATCATGGATTGCATCCAGGTTCTTTTCTTGGCTAATGCAGTATTTATAAGGAATAACTTATTGACCACTATCAAAAATGGTGTAAACGCAAGAAGCATAACTTTAGCGAATCAAAAGCTGAAGAAATCCACAGAACAGCAAAGGAACTTGTTCCCGTACTTCCAAAGGATGACTTAACAAAACTTATCATCAAACAAGCGGTTGAACATTTAAACACCGCTTCACAGACCGTGGAACAGCTCCGCATCATGATGAATGAGGCTGCCTCCAAACTTCCTGAATACCCTGTCGTAATGGCTATGAAAGGTGTTGGAAAATCCCTTGGTCCCCAGCTCACAGCTGAAATTGGAGATGTCTCCCGCTTTACCCATAAAGGAGCTATCACAGCCTTCGCAGGCGTTGATCCGGGAGTAAATGAATCCGGATCCTACGAACAGAAAAGTGTTCCAACGTCCAAACGAGGTTCCAGTACCCTCCGTAAGACTTTATTTCAAGTCATGGATGTTCTTATCAAAACAAAGCCGCAGGATGATCCTGTCTACTTGTTTATGGATAAGAAACGAGCGCAAGGAAAGCCTTACTATGTGTACATGACAGCCGGTGCGAATAAGTTTCTTCGCATCTACTATGGGCGAGTGAAGGAATATCTGTCTTCGCTCCCAAAATAACCATCCCATCAATACCTTTATTTTAGACCAGCGAATATCGGTGGTCTTATTTCAATGCTCAAAATCCTACATAAAACTTTTTACCTGAAATCATCAATTTTCTATTGACTTTTTATTTGCAGGCTTGGTGATGGTTAATGGTTTCTTGGTAACTCTATTATACCATATCCGGTGAGGAGTTATTTTAATTTGTGACAAAAAGAATCCCGTGATTATGCGGGTTCTGGCGTTTCGCAAACGCCTAGATATATCCAATAATGCAAGGAAAATTTTTAAAAGGTTTTCCCATGATACTTTATTTGCAGCAGTCCGTAGCTGATTATACCATGTTCTTTTTAACTTGTACTGGTATGTTTTTTCAGCTATATCGCTCAGTTTAATAGTGTAAATTTTCTTATCTTCTGATATAGTAATATAGTCATTATTTGCAAGATAGTTAAGGGCAGATTTTATTTTATTTTTGTTACCGGACGAATTTTGTATAGACAGGTTTTCACAAAAGATAGTCAATTCTCCTTTAAAAGTTCCTGTATTGTCAGCCACTTCTGTGATGATTGCCAGAATCTTAAAATGGTATTTTTCAAGCATAAACCATTCTTTAGAAAAAATAAGTTCATCTTCCATTGTCATTCCTTTACTTTTGAATTTCTTTTTGTATTTATACTAATATATTATCATAATTTTTGTATGGAATAAAAAATGTGATAAAGTGCCGGATTGAATGAGTAATAAAATCACAAAAGGTTTCATTACTATAGAAAATAGAAAGCAGCAGTTGGGTTTAAACTGCTGCTTTTTTAAATTATGATTCATAGCGCATCATAGTATCTATAATATATTGGCTTTTCTGTATGTGTTACGGTTTTTTGCTGCCAGCCGGAATGCTTTTTCCATTGCCGGGGTAAGTTCGGGAGAATCTTCATCATATACAATTTCTCTTTTTGCAACTTTGGATATTTGTTGGATTTGCTTTTTTGTTGGTTTTTGTTTTCTATCTAAAATAGCTGTCTGTATCATAATTTATACCCTTTTCTTTTTTGGAGAATGCATGTTGTATTATGGAATTTTACTTCTAACGAGTTTACTGTTGTTTACAGAGATATTCCATAAGCATTCTTGGTGAAAAAATTAACGGATGTTTAATATTAGATTCTAAAAAATCCCTGTCACCTGTTAGTAATATATCTACATTATTATATATTGCGTCACTTAAAACAGGAATATCTTTTTTATCTCGTATTTCACCCAATACTTTATTTGTACTTGGGCAGTGTATAAAATCCATGTCATGATATATTTGCAGCAGTCGGGATTCTTTTTGTGGCCATTTCAAATGAAGTTTATCAGTAAATTCTTGATACACATAATCAGAAATGTATAGATCATGTCCCATAAGCAGCAGTTTTCCGATTAACTGTTTCGGCATACCGCCAAATACCAAAGATGAAATTAATACATTTGTATCAATCATTATTTTCATATGGACAGTCTCTCTTTGCGGAAAGCTGCCATATCTTCTAGCATATCATCTTCGGAAAGCCAGCCCTTATCTTCTCCTATAACCTCTTGAAACTTATCCATTGCTGCTATTGTCTGTATAGCCCGTTCTTTTTTTCTGGTTGCAGACAATAAACGAATATATTCTATGATTATGTCGTAATCTTCATCATTCAATGTATTCAACATATCATTCAACAGAATTGCTTTTGGTGACATATAATTCCTCCTTACAAATTAGGTTTATTAGTATAATATCAGATAACTTTGAATACGTATATAATATATCATTTTAAGAAAGTTTTAAATAGTATTTTGCAAATATTTATAATAAGTGAATCATAATGCAGCAGTTAAGATGTACTTAATTGTATTATGACATTGAATTATATTGAATAATTGTGGATAATTCAAAAAAGTTCTTCCAGAGTTGTTGTTAGTTAATAAAAAGAATCCCTTGCAAATACAGGCTTTCGGAGGTAAAATAAAGATAGAAAAAAGTACACTTTGCAGAAAGTACACTTTATAGGAATAAGAAAGATTGTAAAAGAAGAAAGTACACTTTTCTTCCACTTAAAAAGAGGACAGACACTGCCTGTCCATCCTCTTTTCATTCAGAAATCCTTATAAAACCGAGCCGGATTTCATAAAAAATCCTTATAAATCTTAGCCAAAGTATCTCTTTAATAAGCCGGCAAAAGCTTTTCCATGTCTAGCCTCATCGCGGGCCATTTCATGAACAGTATCATGGATTGCATCCAGGTTAGCAGCTTTTGCACGTTTTGCAAGGTCAGTCTTGCCGGCTGTAGCGCCGTTTTCAGCTTCTACACGCATTTCCAGATTCTTCTTTGTGCTGTCAGTAACAACTTCGCCAAGAAGTTCAGCGAATTTTGCAGCATGCTCAGCTTCTTCATAAGCAGCTTTTTCCCAGTATAAGCCGATTTCTGGATAGCCTTCTCTATGAGCAACTCTAGCCATAGCAAGATACATACCTACTTCTGTACATTCTCCATTAAAGTTTGCTCTTAAATCAGCAAGAATATCTTCAGAAACACCCTTTGCAACGCCGACTACATGTTCAGCTGCCCAAGTAGTTTCGCCTTCCTGTTTTGTGAATTTTTCAGCTGGTGCTTTACACTGTGGACATTCAGCTGGTGCAGAATCTCCTTCATGAACATAACCACATACCTGACATACATATTTAGCCATTTGTAATTCTCCTTTTCTTTATAATATTTTTTTCAGAAGTTGATCATCTTTTGTTTCAGATGATGCTAAGTTGTTTGTTGATAAATTTATAACATATTATATCCAAGGTGTCAATATAAAAATAGAAATAATTACTGTTTTTTATTGGGATTTTTGGTAATGCAGTCCGGGCATCTGCCATAAAAATGTGTAATGTGCCCATCGACTCTGCCTTCAAAATTATGTGCAGCAAGCAGATCAATATGAGTCAGGGCATCCATCTCAAGGTCGAGAACGGCACCGCAGTCTCTGCAAATAAAATGGTAATGCGGTGCTGTGTTCCCATCAAATCGGTCTGGGCCGCCAAAAGCAGTAATTTTGTTAATTTCTCCGAGGTCTGTCAGCAATGTCAGATTGCGGTAAACTGTACCAAGGCTGATCTTAGGGTATTTAGCCTGAATATTGTGGTATACAGTCTCTGCGGTCGGATGACATTTTGTATTCCGGAGATACTCAAGTATGCATTCTCTTTGTCCGCTGTACTTCATAACAACAATCCTTTCAAATAGTAATTGTTATCATTATTATAAAGCGATTTAAAAAAAAGTCAATACATCTTTTTCATGCATTATTTACCAGCTGATACATATATTGTAATAATGACAGATTTGGAGTATGGTGTGGCATATGAAACGCTATGTAAGCTATTTATATTCGACGTATAACAATCAGAAAATACATAATGCAGGATTTGCGCGTGTAGAACTGCGGACCGGGCGCAATCGTATAGACATTCATCTGCGGGAAAACGGATATGCCGGAAAAACCGGTACAGTATATTTATTTACCAGGGAGCAGGAAAATATACAGGGGATTCCGATCGGCAGCATCGTATTTCGCGGCAGTCAGGCTGATTTCCGTTATGAGCAGGCGGAAGAAAATATTGGACAGACACCGTGGCAGATTGACCAAATGCATGGAATTATAATTATGGTCGATGACAGAGGTGCATTTTTAAGCCAGTGGGATGAGGAGCCGGTCGATACCACGCGCTTTAAAATATGGAAAGAACAGACAGCAGAAGCACAGGGCAAAGCAGATAAAAGCACAGATACAAAAGAGGAAAATATAAATAAAGCAAAACAAAATCAGGAAAAACAAAACCAGGCACAACTGGAGCAGGAAGGACGTAACACAAAAATAAAGAAATCCCAGCAGCACACACAGCAGCAAAATATACAAAAAGCAGGATCAGAAAATCAAAAAGCACGAAATCAGAATGCATCAAGTCAGAATGCATCAGGGCAGAATGCATCAAGTCAGAATGCATCAAGGCAGAATGCAGCAGCAAGTCAAAATGCAGTAGCGAAACAGAATACAGCAGGTCAAAATGCAGCAGTCCAAAATACAGCAAGAAAAAATGCACCTGTCCAAAATACATCATCCCAAAATGCAGCAGCTGGGCAGCATACATCATCCCAAAATACAGCAGTCCAGAATGCAGCATCTTTAAATACCGCAAGTCAAAACACAGCGATACAAAACGCTTCAGCTCAAAAAGTAGCAGAAAGAAATACAAACGAACAAAACACAGCGAAGCAGAATTTCACAAAAAATATAGGAAGGCAAAACACCGCAAGGCAAAATGCAGCAGTGCAGAATCCCCCAAATCAATATACAGAAGACCAAAATACCAAAAGCTCGAATCCGCAGGCGGCACCCATGGACATAGAAGCCGAAAAAGTATCCGATCTGCGTACCGCAGAGCTGCAGCCGCAGCAGTCCAAGGATATGCAGTGGGATCAGACCTGGAGGTACATGCTGCGGACATATCCGGGAATAAATCAGTTTGCGGATAAAAATGACGTGCTCTGCGTTCGCATTGAGATTAAAGATGTACGCCTGCTGCCGGAAAAATATTGGAGCATGATAAATAACAGCTTCCTGCTGCATGGATTTTTTAATTACAGACATCTGGCATTTGGACGCATCGGCCAGAGCTGGTTTATCGGAATACCGGGTGTTTACCAGAACCAGGAGCATGTTATGGCCTCTATCTTCGGATTCCCAGACTTCCTTCCTCAGATTGAAAAAAATGAAAGAGGAGAGCAGCCGGGTTATTGGTATAGAATCTTAGATGTTGAATAAAGATTTAATTTAAAATTTGTGGCATTATGGGTGAAGAATACTGTAGATCAGGTGGTCTTCCCACACTCCGTGGATCAATGCAAATTTTCGTGCGGTGCCTTCCGGCTCAAAGCCGGTACGTTCGGCTAAGCGGATTGAGGCGGTATTATCAGGCATAATATATGCAGTAATGCGGTGCAGGTTTAATTCAAAAAAGGCAATTTCAACACATTTGTTCAAGGCTTCATAGGCATATCCATGGTGCCAGAATTTGTGGTCAAATTTATAACCGATTTCACAGCTTTGATAGACATAGCGTAGTATATTACGAAAACAGACCGTTCCAATGACATGGGCAGGGTCTGTTTTTTCGTATACCCAGAAGCGGATGCCTGCCTGCTTGACACACATATTGTATTCATAATTTAATGAACGGCGCTGATAATTTTCGGTATAAAAATTTTCCGGGCGCGCGGCTTCGCACTGCTCAAATATATCACGGTTGGACAGATAAAACCTAAGTACATCCCCCGCCTCGGAACCGTTTAGTATTTTTAGGATCAGACGATCTGTCTTATAAGAAAAATTCATGGTCAAACCTCCGTTACATGCTGATCTTTGCAATATAAACAATTGCATCAGACAATGTTATTATAGTATAATATAACGAAAAAAAATCATCAAGTTAATAAAAAAGAATCATAGAATAGGAGGCATATGAAATGCCGGCAAAGCTGACTCCACAGGAAAAATATATGAAAGCAGCGCTGCGTGAAGCAAAAAAAGCATATTTAATGGATGAAGTACCGATCGGATGTGTGATTGTGCGTAATGATCAGATTATCGCACGAGGGTATAACCGCAGAAATACAGACAAAAATACACTGGCACATGCAGAGCTTACGGCAATCCGAAAAGCGAGCAGAAAGACCGGGGACTGGAGACTTGAGGACTGTACAATATATATTACGCTGGAGCCGTGCCAGATGTGTGCAGGAGCCATTGTCCAGTCGCGTATGAAAGAAGCGGTAATAGGGGCGATGAACCCCAAAGCCGGATGTGCAGGTTCGGTGCTCAACCTGCTCCAGATGCAGCAGTTCAATCATCAGGTGCCGATTACGAGAGGAATACTGGAAGAAGAATGCTCTGCAATGCTGAGTGAATTTTTTGCAAAATTAAGAAAAAATAAGGCAAAGAAATAAAAAACAATTTATTTGACATTTCGCGAAAAAGAAGATATAATCAAAAATGGACAGCCGGGGCGCTAGCGGTGCCCTGTACCAGCAATCCGCTATAGCTGGGGTGATATCCTGCCTCGGGTCTTTTGGTTTTAAAGCAGCCTCTGGTAAGTGGCGTTGACGTCTGGGTCTTACGCAACAGGAACTTGTGAACCGTGTCAGGTCAGGAATGGAGCAGCACTAAGCAAGAGCTCTTGTGTGCCGTAAGGGCGCCTGGGCCGAGTTAACTGCCAGAGTAACGTTTAGGGCCGGGATTCAAAGCAGGATGTCCATAAAAACTATATTAAGAAGTTGTATTATATAAGTGGTTAGATAAGCAGTAAAATGTACTTTAAGAATCAGCGCGGGAGTATTTATTCCCGCGTTTTTTATTCATGACAATAGAAAGTTCACACAGCGTGCTTTCTATCGTTCATAACTAAAGAAAGTTTTTTCACAGATAGAGGTATATATGGTAAAAGCAGTGATCTTTGACATGGATGGGCTTATGATCGATACAGAAAAGCTGTTAGTAAAGTACTGGTTAGAAGCAGCCCATTACTATGGTTATCCAATGAAAAGAGAGCATATTCTCAAAATACGCAGTCTGGCGGCAAAATACGCAGTTCCCAGGCTGCAGGCAGAACTAGGAAAAGATTTTGATTATTATAAGGTAAGAACACTGCGCATACAGTTGATGAACGAGCACATACAAAAACATGGTATAGAAGAAAAACCAGGGCTTTTGGAACTGCTGGAATATTTAAAATCTAATCATTATCTGACAGCCGTAGCGACAGCGACAGATCTGGAACGCACAAAACAGTATCTGGGCTCGCTTGACCGGTTAAAATATTTTGACCAGATCATCTGTGCGCATATGGTCGAAAACGGAAAGCCTGCACCAGATATTTATCTGGAGGCAGCAGCAAGGCTTCAGACAGATCCGTCTTTGTGTATGGCGTTAGAGGATTCTCCAAACGGGATATTGTCGGCATACCGTGCGGGCATGTACCCGGTTATGGTTCCAGATCTAAGTGAACCGGATGAAGAGACGCAGAAGCTGCTGTTTGGCTGCGTGCAGGACTTGTCAGGAGTTATTCCGCTGCTGCAGAATATGGCATAAGTAGAAAATTATACGATTTCTGGCAACGCAGGACAATAGAAATACGTTGTTATTGTTATAGGAACAATAGAAATGTGATCTATTTTTTGCAGAAGGAGGAATCGTATATGAGAAAACGTCTATTTACAGTAATGATTACCTGTATGCTCGCAGCCGCCGGGTGCGGGCCTATGCAGAAAGACAGCAGACAGCCTTCTGCCGAAAATGCGGCAGACCGTTCTGTAAAGCAGGCAAAAGAATTGACGCAGGATATCGGCATAGGCATAAACATTGACTATTCAAAGCCATCTATGGAGCCTGTCCAGAAATTTGGCTATCAGCTGCTGCAGCACAATATGGAGGAAAAAAATCCACTGTTGTCCCCTGTATCTGCATATGTAGTACTATGCATGCTTGGAAACGGTGCACAGGGAGTGACAAAAGAGGAGATCCAGCATGTACTGGGCGGTGATCTGATGTGTATACCGGATGATTTGATGAATACGCTGGATACAAAGCTGTCCATGGCCAATTCTGCGTGGATGGATGATCAGTTTACGGCGCATGACGAATGGCTTGGTACGATAAAGAGCCTGTTTGATGCGCAGGTATATCAGGCAGACCTGCAGGCCGGCACGACGACAGATGATATCAACGAATGGGTAAGCGGACATACGAACGGAAAAATTCCTGAGCTGATCGATCAGCCATTCGATGAAAGTGTGGTTTTAGTACTTTTGAATGCACTGTATTTACAGGCCGACTGGGAGCAGCAGTTTGAACCAGAAAATACATTTGACTGGGATTTTACGTCGGATGATGGAAAGACAAAAAGAGTACCTATGATGCATAATCTAATCGAAGACTGTGCATATATCAAAGATGACACTGCAGAAGGCGTGATTCTTCCTTATAAAGACAGCAATCTGGCATTTGTGGCTGTAAAGCCTTCCGGCGGAGAAAATGTCCGTGAATGGTACAGTGCATATAGCTCCAAAAAGCTGCAGGATCTGATCAAAAGCAGGAAAAATACGCTGGTTTCTCTCGGAATGCCGAAATTTACGGTAAGATTCCGTAAAAATCTAAATGAAAGCTTAAAAAGCATGGGCATACAGCTGGCATTTGATCCCAGCCAGGCAGATTTATCCCTGCTTGGTGCATCTTCGTATGGAGAAGGTCTATATCTGAGTATTGTACTGCAGGAAACGGAAATTGAGACAGGGGAAAAAGGCACAAAGGCAGCGGCAGCTACGATGGCAGCAGAAAGCGGAGGCGGCATGCCGCAGGATCTGCAGGAGGTTCAGCTTGACCGTTCCTTTTTCTATATGATTATGGATATGGAATCTGGCGCTCCAGTATTTATGGGGATTTTAGATCAGCCAGAGTAAGGAGCTCTTATTATGGAAACAAAAGAAATATTACAGAAAGTGCAGTCAGGGGAATTATCGGTAGAAGAAGCGCAGCAGCTGTTCCGCAGGCAGCCCTTTGAGGAGATGGGGTATGCGAAGCTGGATACACACCGCAAAATCCGTTCCGGTTTCGCAGAAGTCATATTCTGCAGCGGCAAGGCAGATGAGCATCTGCTGCAGATCTTTGGCAGGCTGTACGAGCAGGATCAGGAAGTATTTGGGACAAGAGCCACAAAAGACCAGTATGAGCTGATCAAAAGCCGTTATCCTATGGCGGATTATGATCCAGTTTCACGTATTATCAAGATCGAAAAAAGCGGCAAGGAGCGCAGAGGAAGGATTGCAGTCTGCTCTGCAGGAACCGCCGATATACCGGTCGCAGAAGAGGCTGCACAGACTGCTGAATATTTTGGCACAAAAGTGGAAAGAATCTATGATGTAGGTGTCAGCGGGCTTCACAGGCTGCTGTCGCAGCTGGATACGATCCAGCAGGCAAACTGTATAGTAGCCGTAGCCGGCATGGAAGGCGCACTGGCAAGCGTATTAGGCGGCCTGGTCGATAAGCCGGTCATTGCAGTGCCAACATCGGTCGGCTATGGTGCCTCTATGCATGGGCTGTCAGCGCTGTTGACAATGATCAATTCCTGTGCCAACGGCATAGCAGTAGTAAATATAGACAACGGCTACGGTGCAGGATATATGGCGGCACAGATCAACCGTCTGGCAGTATGAGCATGTACCTGATAGAATTACAGCAAAAAAGGAGTCCTGTCTGTACAGAACTCCTTTTTTAAATTGGAGGTAGGATGTTTTATTAGGATAGTACTGCACAATTACAGCACAATAAACGGAGAGCATGGGATTCGAACCCACGGTGCTTTGTAGGCACACGGCTTTTCGAGAGCCGCACCTTAAACCGCTCGGACAACTCTCCCAATGCAGCAGATACATTTTTTGCTGCATTACAATTATACCATATTCTGGCAATAATACAAGAAAAATCCAAAATTAACTTGAATTTTTTTATGGAACGTTTATATTTACTTATAGAAAGGTGACAAAAGTTATAAATCTGGCTGAAATAAGCCGAAAAAGTCAGCAGAATATTTTATAAAATATAAAATAGTACAATAAAAAAGGAAGGAATAAAATGAGCGTATTATCAGGTTTAGAACCAAAACAGGTATTTTCCTATTTTGAGGAAATTTGTGCAATTCCCCATGCCTCTTATCATGAGGAGCAGATCAGTGATTATTGTGTAGAATTTGCAAAGCGCCATAATCTGACTTATTATCAGGACGAATTGAAAAATGTGATTATAATAAAAGAAGCTTCGCCGGGCTATGAAAACGAAGAGCCGATTATTATACAAGGGCATCTTGACATGGTATGTGAAAAGGAGCCGGGATGTACAATTGATTTTGAAAAAGACGGGCTCAGTCTGAAGGTGGAAGGAGACTATATCACCGCAGAGGGCACGACGCTGGGCGGCGACGACGGGATCGCGGTAGCATATGCTCTCGCACTGCTTTCCTCTGATGAAATAGCACATCCAAAGCTGGAGGTAGTACTGACAGTCAGTGAAGAGGTAGGCATGGAAGGTGCCTCAGGCATAGATTTATCTATGCTAGAAGGACGCCGTATGCTGAATCTGGATTCAGAAGAAGAAGGAATTCTGCTGGCAGGCTGTGCCGGAGGAGCAGGCGTAATATGCAGCCTGCCGGTCAGCAGGATACCTGCCAGGGGGACGGCAGCAGTCATCAGGGTAAGCGGCCTGACCGGAGGACATTCCGGTGCAGAGATTCATAAAGGACGCGCCAATGCAAATATTTTGATGGGGCGCATACTGGTAAAGCTATCCAGACATGCTGCATATAAGCTGTCAGCATGGGAAGGCGGAAAGAAGGATAATGCGATTCCAAGGGAATGCACCGCATGGATCTGTATTGCAGAAGAAGACCTGCCTAAGGCAGAACAGGCGGCGGCAGAGGCCATGCAGGAGCTGTCCAATGAATATGCAGTTACAGACAAAAATGTGTCTGTGTCCATAGAGCGCCTTGTGCAGCTGCCGGACGACATGTTGGACGAAGAAAGCACTAGACAGGCCGTGCTGCTGGTAAATGCACTGCCAAACGGCATACAGTCTATGAGTGCGGATGTAGAAAATCTTGTAGAGACTTCTTTGAACTTAGGTATCTTAAAACTAGAAAAAGAAGGACTCAGGCTGCAGTATTCGGTGCGCAGTTCGGTAGGAAGTGCCAAAGATTCATTAAATGATAAATTAACTTATGTTACAACAGGCCTTGGAGGCAGCGTTGAAATCACAGGAATTTATCCTGCATGGGAATATAAGAGAAATTCCGCTCTACGCGATAAGGCTGTGTCAATATATGAAAAAATGTATGGAACAAAGCCGGTAGTACAGATGATTCATGCAGGTCTGGAGTGCGGACTTTTATCAGGTAAACTGTCAGGACTGGACTGTATCTCCATAGGACCGAATATGCAGTCGATTCATACAACAGAAGAAAAACTCAGCATATCCTCTACGAAACGTGTGTGGGATTTTCTGATCGAGGTATTGAAAACAAAATAATATGTTTATTGACAGATTATTCACGGATATTTTATAATAATGAAGACAATAGTTATACAATAAACTCGTGAAAGAGAGGTATAAAAATGCTTAGAGTGGGCATGCTTACAAGCGGCGGCGACTGTCAGGCTTTGAATGCTGCTATGAGAGGCGTTGCAAAGGGATTAAGTGCAAATGTTGAAGAACTGGAGATTTATGGGTTTTTAAATGGCTACAAGGGGCTGATTTATGGTAATTACAGGCTGCTTTCATCATCAGATTTTTCTGGGATACTTACAAAAGGTGGCACGATTATCGGATCTTCCAGACAGCCGTTTAAGCTTATGCGTACGCCGGACGAAAACGGACTGGACAAAGTAGAAGCTATGAAGCAGAACTATTATAAGCTGAATCTGGACTGCCTTGTGATCCTCGGAGGCAATGGCACACAAAAAACAGCGAACCTGCTTCGTGAGGAAGGCCTGAATGTAATACATCTTCCTAAAACGATTGACAATGACATATTTGGAACAGACGTGACGTTTGGTTTCCAGAGCGCGATCAATATTGCAACAGATGCTATTGACTGTATCCATACGACAGCAGCATCCCATAACCGTGTATTTATCGTAGAAGTTATGGGACATAAAGTAGGATGGCTGACACTGTATGCCGGACTCGCAGGCGGAGCAGATATTATCCTCCTTCCTGAGATTCCATTTGAAACAAGCAAGATCATAGATGCGATTGAAAAACGTACAAAAGCCGGAAAAGGCTTTACAATTCTAGCGGTAGCAGAGGGTGCGATTTCGAAAAAAGACGCCCAGCTGAGTAAAAAAGAATATAAGAAAAAAATAGAAAAATCTCCATACCCGTCTATTTCTTATGAAATCGCAAAGAAAATCGGCGACAAGCTCGGTACGGAAGTGCGTGTCACCGTACCAGGACATACACAGCGCGGCGGCAGCCCGACGCCATATGACCGTGTGCTCTGTACAAGGCTCGGAGCAGAAGGCGCAAAAGCGATTCTGGAAAAAGACTACGGATATATGATCGGTATGGTAAATAACGAAGTACGACGCATTCCGTTAGAAAACGTTGCGGGTAAATTAAAAGGCGTAGATCCGAATGCCCAGATTGTCAAAGAAGCTAAAATGATCGGAATCAGCTTTGGTGATTAAAATTAAAATTGTTCAAAATCTATATTCTGCTGTACGGTGCCAAAAAGTCCGTGCAGCAGATTTTATTTCAGTATAAAAACTATATACATGTTAATCAGTAGTTATATTGATGAAGTTGTTAAAATAAAATAGTAAATTAATAATTATTATAGGAGGCCGATATGTCATATACAGCGCTATACCGAAAATACCGTCCCCAGAGCTTTGAAGACGTCAGGGGGCAGGAGCATATTGTGACGACGATACGAAACCAGATCAAAGCAGGCCGCATAGGGCATGCATATCTGTTCTGCGGCACGCGGGGGACTGGAAAAACGACAGTCGCAAAAATATTTGCCAGGGCAGTGAACTGTGAACATCCGATAGATGGAAGTCCCTGCGGGGAGTGCCAGACCTGCCGTGCCATTCGATCGGGAAATTCATTAAATGTGATAGAAATCGACGCGGCCTCCAACAATGGCGTTGACAATATACGTGAGATACGTGATGAAGTTACTTACGCCCCGACTGAAGGCAGGTATAAGGTATATATCATTGATGAAGTCCATATGCTGACATCAGGGGCATTTAATGCACTGCTGAAGACGCTGGAAGAACCGCCGTCATATGTCATATTTGTATTAGCCACGACAGAAGCACATAAAATACCGGTAACTATCCTTTCAAGATGTCAAAGATATGATTTTCATCGGATTTCAGTCGATACAATCTCAGAAAGACTGCATGAGCTGCTTGAGCAGGAACAGGGGCAGGCAGATGACAAAGCGCTGCGCTATATTGCAAAAGCCGCAGACGGTGCCATGAGAGATGCATTAAGCCTGCTGGACCAGTGCATGGCGTTTTATATGGGGCAGAAGCTGACCTACGACCATGTGCTGGAAGTGCTTGGCGCAGTCGATACAGAGCGGTTTTCCCAGCTTTTGCGCACGGTGATAAACAGCGATGTTTTATCTGCGATGAGACAGATTGAGGGGCTGATATCAGAAGGCAGGGATCTGGGGCAGTTTATCAATGATTTTATCTGGTACCTGCGCAGCCTGCTGCTTTTGAAAAGTTCAGACAATATGGAGGATGTGCTTGACATTTCCAGTGAAAATCTGGTTCTGATGAAAGAAGAATGCCGGCTGGTAGACAGCAGCAGCCTGATGCGGGACATCCGCATACTTTCCGAGCTGTCCAATCAGGTGAAGTATTCTGCGCAGAAGAGGATCTTAATCGAGATCGGAATTATAAAAATGTGCTGTCCGCAGATGGAAGAAGACAACAGCTCTATTCTGGCACGCCTGCAGCAGATGGAACAAAAAATGGAGCAGTGGAGCAGGGCAGGGATTTCTATGCAGGCAGCACCTGATTCATCATCTGCTGCGCAGTCCGTAAATTCATCTGCCCAGATGAGCGCAAAACAGCCACAGCCCAGGCAGCTGGCCGAAGCTGTTACAGAAGATGTCAGGCAGGTAGTGCAGAATTGGCGCAGCATTGTGTCAGAAATGCCGAATATGGCCCGTATCTGCATGAGCAAGGCACATCTGAGCATAAGCGGTGATAATCTTCTGATGATCGTACTGGAAGATACTTTTGACAGTGAAATGCTGCTGGAGGAAAAAAGGCAGCAGGAAATAAAAGATCTTATATCAAACAGCATAGGCAGGAAGATACAGGTACAAATGCAGATCAACAAAACTGGGCGTCCGTTTCAAGAATCCTATGTAGATCTGGAGCAGAAAATAAATATGGATATCGTATATGAAGATGATTGACCATGGCAGGCAATATGATAAAAAGCTGTATTGTCATATTCAAAGTTATGCGTTAAAATCAGATAACAGTTAATTAGAAAATAGGAGGATGAGAGCAATGGCAAAAAGAGGAGGATTTCCGGGCGGCGGAATGCCGGGTAATATGGCAAATCTGATGAAACAGGCGCAGAAGATGCAAAAACAGATGGAGACTGCGACCAAAGAGCTGGAAGAAAAAGAAATGACCGCTACCGCAGGAGGCGGAGTCGTAGAGGTAACTGTTTCAGGCAGACGCGAAGTGACAAAGATCAAGATAGACCCAGAAGCAGTAGACCCGGATGATGTAGAGATGCTGGAAGATCTGATTATGGCAGCAATCAACGAGGCTATGCGCCAGATCGACGAATATTCACAAAACACTATGGGCAAAATCACAGGAAATCTCGGCGGCGGAATGGGGTTGTTTTAAGCATGGATTACTATAGCAGCCAGATCAGCAGGTTAATAGAATCGCTGGCAGCCCTGCCAGGAATAGGTGTAAAGTCAGCTCAGAGGATGGCATTTCATATACTGGATATGCCGGAGCAGGATGTAGAAAAGCTGTCCAGTTCCATTATAGAAGCAAAGCGCAAGGTGCGCTACTGCAGGCAGTGCTATACACTGACGGATGATGAAATATGTCCGATCTGCAGAAATCAAAACCGTGACCAGTCACTGATCATGGTAGTAGAAAATCCGAGGGATCTTGCAGCATATGAAAAAACAGGAAAATACGAAGGGGTATACCATGTCCTGCACGGTGCTATTTCACCAATGCTGGGCATCGGGCCCTCCGATATCAAGCTCAAAGAGCTGATGCAGCGACTGCAGGGAGAAGTCAGGGAAGTCATTATAGCAACAAACTCTAGCCTGGAAGGCGAGACGACGGCCATGTATATCAGCAAGCTGATCAAGCCTACAGGCATAACCGTAACACGTATCGCAAGCGGAGTGCCGGTAGGCGGTGATCTGGAATATATCGATGAAGTCACCCTGCTGAGGGCACTTGAGGGACGTACACAATTATAAGAATCTTTTTTATTTACAAAACTACCTACAATATATGTCAAAATAAGCCTTGCCTGTTATGCTACATTGGACATGCTTGAAAAAATGGAAAGAGGTGTGTGCAATGGCAGAACAAAAACAGAACGCTGCAAGAAACCTACCAAAGAATATCCGCCAGATTGGTACAAGCACTGGAAGTACAAGAGTATATCTGGAGGATTATGTATATACCTATTTACATGTACAGGAGGAACAGGAGTCCTGGACCCGCCGCGGCTTTATGCTGCTGGGGCGCATGGAGCGGGAAAAAGAATATACCAGATATTTTATCAGCGGCCTGATACGGCTGGAGGACCAGTATTTTAAAGACAGCATTTTAGAGTTTAATGACGATACCTGGGCGCATATTTATCAGGAGATGAAAAAATATTATGATAATCTGGAGATCGTCGGATGGGGGCAGGATACCAGCGGAGCGTCCGCCGGGCTGGCCGCCGAGATCGAGCGCATACACAAGCAGAATTTTAATATACAAAAAAATGTGCTTTTCCTGCTGGATCAGGTAGAAAAAGAAGAGGCATTTTACATATTTGAAAAAAATATGCTCCAGCGCAGGGAAGGATATTATGTCTATTACGAAAAAAATCCGCAGATGCAGGAGTATATGATTGCGTCAAACAAAAGCAGGGAGCTGGATATTCCTTCAGAAGAAATCATAGAGCCGCTGGTACATAGCTATCGTGAGACGTTATTGGATAAAAAAGCACAGCTGGCAGCACGCAAGTGGAATGGCGTACTATATACTACCAGTATGCTTTTAGTGCTTGCCGTATGCGTGCTGGGAGTCAGCACGGTCAATAATGTGGAGAAAATGCAGAATCTGGAATCTACGGTCAGCCGTATTTCGGGACAGTCCGGCGGACAGACGGCAGGTGCGGATGTTCCGGCAATGAGCCAGAATACACAGCTGCAGAAAGAAGCAGGCAGAAAGCCGGATGATACTGATGAAACAAATGACACTGACAAAACAAATGGTTCTGACAAGATAAATGGCCCTGATGAAACAAATGCAGATTCGAACACAAAAAACGATTCATCAAAAAATGACGGGCAGGATCAGGCAGCAGGATATCCGCAGGGAGCAGATGTACAAGAAGACGGGCAGGCTTCTAAGGATGGGCAGTCTGAACAGGGCGGCAGCGGGCAGGATGCCGGGCCGGGTTCCTCCGGTGATGTGGAGACCTCAGCGCTTTCGGAGGCCCAGACCTATCTGCTGCAGGGATACTATGTTGTTAAAAAAGGAGACAGCCTTGTCGGTATAAGCAAAAAGATCTATGGCAATGCAAAAAAGGCAAAAAAAATATGCGATCTGAATGGAATCGAGGATATGGATAAGATTTTTGTCGGACAGAAACTGGAGCTGCCATAAAAAGAAAAGTGCTTAAAATATACAGGAGACAATAATGGCAAAAAGCGGAAATACAAAATTGCATGCTCTTCCAAGGCAGAGCGCAGAGGAGTTATATGAGTTAAAACAAAAAATACGGATTCATAGAATAAAAATTCTTCTTTTAGTCTTTGCAGCCGTCAGTTTTGTGGTCGGATTAGTTTTTGCCGCATATTTTTATTTCGAACGAAAGATATATACAAGCTACGAGATTATAGAACAGGTCGAGCGGGAAGATGTGCTGGCGGCACAGTATGAAGAATTTAAAGGCAATGTGCTGCAGTATACGCAGGATGGGGCTGTTTATTTTGATATGTCCGGCGGCATTATATGGAATCAGACTTATGAGATGGAGACGCCGTGCATTACAAAGTGCGAAGATTATCTGGCGATATATGAACAGAGCGGCAGCAGGATTTTTATTATGGATGCACAGGGACAGCAGGGGGTGATCAAGGCGACAATGCCTATACAGCGTGTAAGCATTGCACAGCAGGGCACAGTGGCCGTGCTGATGGAAGATTCCGGCACCAGCTACCTACATATGTACAGCAGGGACGGCAGCCAGCTGGCAGGCGGCGGGCTGCATATAGAAAACAGCGGTTATCCTCTGGATATCGCATTGTCAAATGATGCACAAAAGCTGGCTGTCAGTATGCTGGACATCAATGAAGGACAGATACAGTCAACGGTAGTATTTTATAATTACGGCACTGTCGGCCAGAATGAAATCGATAATATTGTAGGGTCATATTCTTATGAGGACATGATCATACCAAGCATACGTTTTGTAACAAATGACAGACTTCTGGCATTCGGCGATACAAAAGTGATCATATATGAAGGCAGGCAGAAGCCTGTGGTTGCACAAGAGATCTCATGCCCGGATCATATTCGGAGCATTTACTATAATGAAAAATATTTTGGCATGACCTTTGACCATCCAAAATCCGCAGAGGGTTATCGCACCGTGATATATAACATGCGGGGCGCGCAGGTGCTGGAGCAGGATATCGGGATAGATTATACCGAAATCGGTCTACTGCAGAACGGCCTGCTGTGTGTCAGGAATGAAAAGACCGTGGTATTGTATACAATAAGGGGCAGTAAGCGGTTTGAGCATACCTTTGACCGTAATATTTACGATGTCATAGCCGGCAGGGGACAGCTGGAGTATTTGTTTGTGATGAGCGGGGGTACAGACCGTATCAGATTAAAGGGCGAGTAAAAGGAAAAAGAAATTAAAGGACGTATAAAAGAAATATGAATTGGTTATATATTATAGTGATGGCATATATCGTGGTTTCTGCGCTGCGTGGATTCCATAAAGGATTTATCAGGGTCGTTTATTCCATGGCAGCCATTCTGGCTGCTGTCGTATTTGTATCTGTCACTGCACCTTATATCAGCCGGATGATCGGGCAGACGGCTATTTCACAGACGCTGGAAAAAAACTGTGAAAAATATGTGCGCAGCCAGATTAATCAAAAGCTGGATGAAGGCGTCTGGATACAGGATATAGAGCTTCCATGGCTGACGCTGCCCAAGAAGCTTCAAAAAGAATTGGGGCAGAGTACCGGAAAGCCGGTCGCCGAATTTTTGGAAAAACAGGGAATCTATCAAAAAGCAGCAAAGACAATTGCGGGCTTTTGCGTGAACCTGGCAGCTTTTTTTATAGCGCTGCTGATTATTATGCTGATCTTAATTGTAATAGGGCGGAAACTGGATTTGTTTTCGAAAACACCGGGAATCCATCTTGCAAATATGATTTTCGGGTTTATAGCAGGGATTGTAAAAGCATTTCTTGTGATCTGGACTGTATTTCTATTAATAAAAATGACTGCAGCCCTTCCGTCCAGTGCATCATTGATCCGTTTGATCGAGGAAAATGCCGTATTAAAAAATCTGTATGACCAGAACAGGATTTTACAGCTGCTGCAGAGCATGCTCCGGCTGCATTTATAGGGATTTTTTGGAAAAGAAAAAATAATTTGAAAAAAATGTAAAAAAATGGTTGACACTAAGAAATATCTATGCTAATATAACATCCGTCGCAAGGACAGCGACCAACACAACAAAGAATTTTTAAAAATTATTTAAAAGTAATTAAAAATAAAAATTCAAAAAAGTGTTGACAACAAAATGAAAATATGATAAATTATAACAGCTGCAAAAAGTCAAAGAAAGTTAAAAAGAGCTACAAAAAAGAAATAAAAAATTAAAAAACTTCTTGACAAAGCAAAAACAGTGTGATAAGATATCAGAGT
>CAJUHV010000031.1 GCA_910586445.1 uncultured Eubacterium sp. | reverse complement strand
ATTCTCCATATCATGCCCTATGGATACTAAGTGTGAAGCATATCATGCCCTGTGGGTACAGCTCACAGAAAGCAGTTTTAAGACATGCTCTGAAACCCAAAAATTTTATGACTACAGATAGATCATTTGCTCATAATCCAATATGCTCTCTCAGGTCGTCAGATATATATCCCAACTCATCCATCGCCTTAATCAGATTTGTATGTGCACTGGTCAGCCAGATCTCCGCATATCCATCTTTTGACGATTCGTTGTCATAATAAGCTCCATTACGGGCTGACATAAATCCCTGCTCATCCCTTACTTCCAGTATCAGATTGCCAAATCCGCTTACTGTTTCTGTCCCATTATCTTCCAGCCTAAAATGTCCTTCCTGGGCATCTTTTATGACTGCTTCGTACAGTTTTACTGCATCTTCTTCTGATAACCTGACTTCCGTGTCCATTTCCATCGTATAATCTTCCTTTGCGGCATATTGATCCGTGTCATACCATTCGATCCTGCCTCCATATATTTCTATGTCGGGATAATGAACACCAAAGTTTTCTTTTAAAATAACTTCCGGCTGCCTTGCATATGCATCAACCTGTCCAGAAACGCTTTCTTTCTCCTCCAGATCCGGTATCATATAGCTTCTGTACAGACTAGAGCCGTCCTTTAAGTCATACGACAGGCTGATATTATAATACTCACCGTCTGTCGTGAGATAAGACTCAAACTCTTTTTTTGAATCTATGATCTGCTTATGAATATCCCTGGCCCATGTTACCTCATCCTCCGAAACAGCATACATGTACAGGTCAGGCCCGTATACTTTAATCCCGCCGATCTGATCCTGCGCCGGAATCATTTTTTCGTATCCAAGCACATCTGCATCCAGTGTTATATAACATGCACACATGACTGCTGTAAACAAAATGCCTTCACGAACCCTTCTGCTGTTAAACACACGAAAACTGCGCTCAATCAGCATCTGTGCGATAAAAAATGCAGCAATTCCGGCAATCAGTCCCAAAATAACGATCGTAGTAAATGACCTGCTGAGAAACAGCTGTCCAAAAAAAACAGCTCCCAGCGCAGATGTACATACTGCAACTCCCCATCGAAAGATCGGTTTCATCCATTCTACCGTAATCACATCTCCGGCTGTTTCGATGTGTTTTTTCTGGTATGTGGCCCATGCGATCAGCGTCAGCAGGGCTGCCGCGGCAAAATACCCAAACAGCGCTTTCTCTCCCCACATATCATAAATGTATCTATTATCATAGTCTATAGCATGCACGCCGATTTTCTTTGACATATATAAAATCGGAGTCAGTACTTCTATTATATTCGTGCTGATACCAACCACTCCATAGCAGGCTGCCTCTACCATTGTCTCAAAGATCGCCAGCACTCCCCTGTACAAAAAATTGATAATCAGATACAGTATCGGAACCGCAGCTATATTGCCTACAAACATCAATACACACACAGACAGGCTGAAGAAAAACAATGTCTCTATAAACATTGTCCCGATCCACATAAACCAGCTCTTTACTACCACTGCCGTACCGCCGCCTGCAGATACCTGCACAAGCAGTGCCAGCAGTGACGCAAAGATCTGAGGTACTGTCAGATAAAGCATTCCGCTGATGTAGTTTGTGCTAAACAGGCTTATCCTGCTTACCGGATAAGTATGGATCATATTAGAATTTCTGGCCGTAAACAAATAAGAAAATAAATGCATTGCTGTTATAATAGCTGTAACTGCATACATCGGCACCAATATACTGTTATTCCAAATAATCTCCATAAAGGCATGCTCTACTGCCAGAATGCGTTCAGCAGACGCCAGCTCCTGCATCCAATGCTGATCGTTCACCGAATAATATAGGATCAGCGGAAACAGCACAACGTATGCCATTACAAAACCTGCCCACAGGACGATGCCCCCGGTCATATTTCTTTTAAATATCGCTTTGTTAAAGAAGGATATCTTTGACTTCATATTCTGCACCTCCCAGCTCATAAATAAAGATTTCTTCCAGCGTCAGCGGAAGGATATCCAGTAAAAGAGGCTGAAGCGACGCAATCTGTGTACGCAGCAGCTCCTGCTCCCCGCGGATAATCAGCGTATGCACCCGGCCGGCCCTTGTCTTATGCAGAATCTGCATTCCTTCCGGGAACGGCGGCAGCTCCTCGCTCTCAAAAGCTACCTGTATCTTGGATACACTGCCCTGTAAATCATCCAGTGACTTTTCCATAATGACCCTGCCATGATGCATGATTCCTACATGATCACATACATCTTCCAATTCACGCAGGTTGTGTGAAGATACAAGCACTGTCGTGCCATGCTCTACGACATCCGACATTAAAAGGCTCCATACCTGCCTGCGCATAACCGGGTCAAGCCCATCCACCGGCTCATCCAGAATCAGCAGCTTCGGCCGGCAGCAGATTGCCAGCCAGAACGCAGCCTGCTTCTGCATGCCTTTGGACAGCCTGCGGATTGTATGCTTTTTGCTGATGGATGGAAAGCATTCCTGCAGCCGCTCAAACAATGCCATATCAAAACGCGGATACAGGCCGCTATAAAATTTCATCATATCCTTTAAATTTGCCTGATTAAAATAAAAAATATCATCTGGTATATATGCGATCTCTTCTTTTACTTTTGCATTTTCATAAACAATCTGTCCGTCCACCCGGATCTCGCCTTCATCCTGGCGATATGCACCTGTAATATGGCGTATAATCGTAGACTTACCGGCCCCGTTCGGCCCCACCAGCCCATATATTGCCCCCGGCTTTACATGCATATGCACCTGATCAAGTGCCTTAAATGATCCAAACTTTTTTGTCACATTAATAACTTCTATCATAGCCCGCACCTCCCTGCTGCAGCTGCACAATCCTCTGCTGCAGCTCCTTTGGATCTTTCTTCATATAAAGCAGCTCAATCACTGCTTCATCAAACTGGTTTAGCAGTTTTTTCAGCCTGCCGGAATTAATGTCTGTAAACGGCGCTGCAAAACTGCCCCTGCCCGATACTGTATAAATATATCCTTCCTGCTCCAGCTCACGATATGCTTTCTGAATCGTATTCGGATTTATTGCAAGCTGGCTGGCTAATTCCCGTACACTCGGCAGCTTCTCATCCTGCCTGATTACACTGGAAAGCATCAGCTTACGCAGGCCGTCCTTGATCTGTTCATAAATGGGCCTTGCATCCCGATAATTAAGTTCTATCATATGCGCTCTTCCTCCTTCCCCTGTCACGAAATAAATGCTGCCGTTTACACGGCCGGCCTATCTTATTGTAAAATAGCTGCCGGCGTAAACTGCTGCAGTTATACTTCCTGCTGGAGTGTGTTTGAAAAATCATGTCCTGCAGGTACAAAGTGTGTTTGAAAAATCATGTCCTGCAGGTACAAAGTGTGAAGCATATCATGCCTGTTGGGTACATCTCACGGAAAGCATTTTTCAAACACGCTCCAGTTCCGGAAATATTGTGTGATGTGTAATATTGTGTGATGTGTAGTATGATGTATTGTACGTACTGTGTGTACTATCGTTACTAGTACACATTAACACACTTTTGCCTATAAGTCAATCATTTTCTGAACTTTCTTTCATGAATCATTCAAAAAAGCTCTGACGCCGTACCCAGTATACAGCGCCAGAGCTTTTCTACATAAAGCTATTCCCAACATTTCTAGAGCTTTTTTCGCAATACTATACCCAAAGCATTACTTCTTTCATAAATCTATGTCCAAAGCAGTTCTAAAACTTTTTCCTTCAAACTATGCCAAGGCAGTTCACGGACTATTATTTCTTTCACAGCAGAACCCTGCCCCAGGCCTCCTGCAGCCTTTCAAGCGTCCAAGCCGCATTTGCCGGGCTTGTAGACGGCAGTTTTACGGCCTCAAGCCCCGTCTGCGCAAGCTGATGCTTTTTGTACAGATCATAAGCCTTTGCACCGTTTGCTGCAATCGTATGAATCCTGCTTTTTGCAAGCAGTCCTGCAATATCGCTTGCAACAACATTGCGTATGCTGCTGTCAGACGAGCCGATAATATCACATTGGCTGATAACGTCCCAGACTGCCAGATGACGGCTTAAAACCAGAGCCTTTTTTTCTTCAATCGTCTGCGGCAGCTCCTGATGATAGAGCCGCGCCAGCATTTTCCAAAAACGGTTCTGCGGATGTCCGTAGTAAAAATTATTTTCCCTGGACTTTACAGAAGGAAATGTCCCAACAATCAGTATTTCAGAATGTTCATCCCAGACCGGTTCAAATGTATGCCGGATTGTCTGATATTCTTCCATATCTGCAGGTTCACAGTCTTACACAAACTTTACAGCCGTGCCATACGCCATCACCTCTGCCGCACCTGCCATCACCGCGGCAGATGCAAAACGTACATTGACAATCGCATCTGCTCCAAGCGTCTCTGCTTCAGCTACCATGCGCTTTGTCGCAAGTGCCCTGGCATCATTCATCATTTCGGTATAAGATTTAAGCTCCCCGCCTACCAGCGTCTTAAATCCCTGTCCGATATCGTGTCCCAGATTTTTGCTCTGTATTGTACTTCCCTTTACCATACCGAGCATTTCTAATTCTTTTCCCGAAATATAATCCGTATTTACTATAACCATTTCCATTTCCTCCTTAAACATGAAATCAGGGTGCTGCCTCAGCTATTTATAAGAATGCATACTTGCAGACAAATAAGACAGCCAGCACATACATCAGCGGCGTAATCTTTCTGGACTTGCCGCAGCACAGGTTAATAACTACATAAGAAATCACGCCCATTGCAATTCCTTCGGAAATACTATACATCAGCGGCATTGTAAGCAGGCAGAGATAAGCCGGTACCGCTTCTGTCAAATCATCAAAATCAATATGCATTACAGCGCCGATCATCAAAAATCCTACAAAGATTAAAGCCGGGGCAGTTGCAAATCCCGGTATTGCCGTAAAAACAGGCGCAAAGAAAATTGCTGCTAAAAATAAGAATCCAGTAACTACAGAAGCCAATCCTGTTTTTGCCCCTGCTCCGACACCGGCAGAGCTTTCCACAAATGTCGTAGTCGTAGAAGTACCAAACACAGCACCTGCCGTTGTAGCTACTGCATCAGCCAAAAGTGCCTGCTTAATGCGAGGCAGCTTTTCATTTTCATCCAGCATGTCAGCCTTTGTTGCCACACCGACAAGCGTTCCGATCGTATCAAACATATCTACAAATAAAAACGCAAACAGCACAACGATAAAGTTTGTAATGCTTACACCAGAAAAATCTGCTTGAAATACCTGTCCGAACGTTTCACCGATTTTCGTGAAGTCGGTCAGCTGAAGCGACGGATACAGAGAATAAAATCCGCTTTCTGCATTAACCTCATACAGCCCGCATGCCTGTGCCAGCATTCCAAGTACCCATGTAGTTACAATGCCGATTAAAATCGCACCCTTGATACCCTTAAAATACAATATTGTAATAATAAACAGGCCGATTAATGCCAGAATCGCACAGATGCCTTCTGTATGAAAATTTCCTGCAAAATCCACATAGCTGATCAGCGTAGAATCGTTATTTACGACTAAATGTCCGTTCTGCAGGCCGATAAATGCGATAAACAGGCCGATTCCTGCGCTGACGCCTTTTTTCAGCGTACCCGGGATCGCATTAAAGATCGCTTCACGTACATTGGTTAAAGAAAGCACTATAAATATAACACCTTCGACTGCAACGGCTGCCAGTGCAACCCTCCAGTCATACCCCATATTTCCACAGACTGTATAAGCGAAATACGCGTTCAGTCCCATACCCGGTGCCAGTGCAAACGGATAATTTGCCATCAGCGCCATACAGATCGTTCCTAAAAAGGACGCCAGACAGGTTGCTATCAGCACAGCTGTCGCATCCATGCCCGCTGCTGCCAGCATATTCGGATTAACAGCTAAAATATATGCCATTGTCATAAATGTAGTAATTCCTGCGATAACCTCTGTTCGGACTGTCGTATTGTTGTCGTCTAAATGAAATAATTTTTCTAACATTACTTCTCCCCTTCTGCCTCATATTTTCACGCTATGGCCGTCTGACCAGATTTCGTATTAATTGCCTTCGTAAGTAATTACAGATGCCACCTCATAACCTGCCAGTTTATCACGGCCTTTTAAGCCTGCCAGTTCCATCAGCAGAATTACTTTTACGACTGTTCCGCCCAGCTGCTCGATCAGGTCAACGCTTGCAGCAAGCGTGCCTCCGGTAGCAATCAGGTCATCTACTAAGACAACCTTCTGTCCCGGCTTGATCGCATCTTTGTGCATTTCGATCTCTGCGCTTCCGTATTCCAGATCATATTTTGCAGAAATTGTCTCGCATGGGAGCTTGCCCTTTTTTCGTACAGGCACAAATCCTTTTCCCATCTGGTATGCAATCGGCACGCCGAACATAAACCCTCTGGACTCCGTGCCTACAATCACATCATAATCTACGCCGTCCAATAACGCCGCCATAGAATCAATCGCCAGCTTTAATCCGTCTGGATCTTGAAGAACACTTGTCACATCACGGAAAATAATTCCCGGTTCTGGAAAATCCGGTATCGCCCTTACGTATTCCTCCATCTTTTTCATCTGTACCTAATCTCCTTTTTTCTTTAAAAATTTCGCCCGTTCCAGCCCCAGTCGCTGACGCCGGTATAAGTGACATACACTTTATCCTTTGGTATGCCCAGCTGCTGCTCATAAATACTGCAGATCTCTGCCGTCATCTTCTCATATGCCGCGGACGAAGCGCTGCCAAACAGGCTGACAGAAACAAAAGCTCCCTTTTCCAGCTTATTTCCACCCATGTACAGGCAGTATTCATCATCAAAGCCTACCATCAGAAAGCCTTCCGACTTGCCTATAATGGACATTGTCGCTCCCAGCTGCGCTTTTATTTCCTCCTTTTTTTCATCTGGGACTTTTACTGTGATTTTTGAGTCTATAAATGGCATAATCTTCTCTCCCTTTCTGCCAGAATTTTTGTAAATGCATAAACATCCCGCATACGCATTTACCTTATATAAGCAAAAATAGTTTTAAACAAACTATAATGCCTCGGTTACAAAGCGCTGCGCATTGCGGAAAAATATTTTCTCAATCAGGCTGCTGCCAAAACCCTCCCGCTCAAATGCCTCCCGAACAGCCGGTATGGACTGCACACCGGCTATTCCCTTCGGAAACTCCATACAGCCGTCAAAATCACTGCCGACAGCCAGAATATCTTCTCCGCCAAGGCTTAGTACCGCATCTGCATGGCGCACAAGATCCGTAAGATCCGGCTGCTCTCCGACAAACTTTTTATAAAAATTCAGCCCGATCAGCCCTTTTCTACGTATCAGCTCTTTTATATGCTCCTTTTTCAGATTGCGCGGATGTTCAAAAACCTCGCGCACATTCGAATGCGAAGCCATAACCGGCTGATCGGTCATATGAAACAGTTCTTCCACGCCGCGGTCAGACAGATGTGAGATGTCCAGTACAATCTGTCTGGCAAGCAGCTCTTTTACAAGCATGCGCCCTTTGTCTGTCAGTCCTTTCGTCTGGTCTGCCGCTGCACCGCATGCATATTCATTTTCATAATTCCAGCTAAGCAGTACAAACCGTATGCCCAACTCATAAATGCGCTCTGTATAAGCACCCATAATCGAAATATCCTCGACCGACAAAAAAGCTGCTGCCCTGCCTTCTTCATGCGCCTTGTGCATATCTGCTGCGGTCAGGCACCATGCTATAGTATCAGGCTGTGCCTTTAACAGGCTGACCGCCCTCTCATATGCCTGCATAAAAACTTCTTCCGTGCATGCTCCCGCTTTCGCCCTGTCTTTAAATATAGCAAAAATCTGCGCATAGCTGTCTGCAAATCTGTGTATTCTAGACAGATCCAGACTGCCGCTGTTTTCCCATAAGCTCTGAGATTTTGCAATTTTCGTAAGTGTATCAGCATGACAGTCAAAATAATTCATATATTACTTTCCTTTTATACTTTTCTTCTATACCGCTTACCCTCATTATATGCTGAATCTCTCCATCATCTGCACCATAGTTTCTACCTGCGCTTTTTGTTCCTCACTGACTGCTGCTGTTTCCTGCGATGTGGCAGAATTGTTATCTACGACTGCAGAAACCTGTTTTAGATTCACCTGCACCTGACGCATATGTTCTACGTCATCCTCCAGCATGACTGCGATCTGGCCCATCTTTTCTGTAGCATCTGTGGCACAGTCCAAAACTTCTTCCATATTGGCAGCTGTAGCATCCGCAATGGCTATGCCGCTGTCTACCGCCGATATTGCTGTCTCAATCAGCTTTTTCGTCTTCCCGGCAGCTTCTGCGGATTCTTCCGCCAGCTTTTTCACCTGATCCGCAACGACAGCAAAGCCCTTTCCGGCTTCGCCTGCCCGCGCAGCCTCAATCGCTGCATTTAAAGACAGTAAATTTGTCTGAGAGGCAATCTCTTCAATCGCACCGATAATCGTACCAATCTGTTCGGAGCAGCGGCTGATTTCTCCAATTGCATCTTTTAATTCCTGCATCTTTGTATTTCCTACTGCAAGCGTGGTACCTGCCCGGTCTGCAAGCCTGACCGATTCATGTGCCGCTTCCATATTCCGCTCCATGCTGTCTGTCATCTGCTGGAATACATTTACAAGATTCGATACCTGGCCTGCCTGATCCGTACTTCCTTCTGCCAGGTCTTCTGCAGCATAGGCAAGCTGCTCTGACCCCCTGTCGATCTGTCCTGATACTTCACGCAGCGTAAGCAGTGTCTCGCGCATTTTTTCACCGATGACCAAAAACGATTCTTTGATCCGCACAAACTCTCCGACATATTCCTGATGGATCTGTACATTATAATTGCCATTGCCCATCTGCTCCAGCACGTCTGAGATTTCCTTGATCATGCCCATCAGATTTTTCTTCATAAAAGAAATCGATGTCACCATGCTGCCGACTTCGCTGTCATCTTCTTTTAAATCAAGCGGAACTGAGAATTCCCCGCCTGCCAGAGATGTCATTTGATCGGACACCTTAATAATCGGCTCCAAAAGATCTGAATGTGCAAATTTTACGATACAAAAGATCTCTGTTACAATATAGAAGAACGAGCCTGCCATAAGCAGAATGAGTACAATCTGCAGTATCTTCATCATTTCTGCCTGCTTATTTTTCCGCTGATTGATCTCTTCGATAGTTTGATCTGTCAGTTCTGTAATCTGCTCTACGGATTCTTCATACTCCATGCTGAATACAAGCCGCTGCGCATCAGCCAGCTGTTTTTTTCCGGCAGACTCTATCGCTTTTTCTTCCGTCGGCACCAGCGCCTCTGACAGACTCGTTATATGATCAAGGTCTGCCCATTCTTTTTCCGTAAGCCCGCTGCTTTTCAGGCTCTCCTTGGCCTTTTCTCTATTTTTGTCTTCATTCAGCTCTTTGAGGTAAGCCTCATGATACTTTTCTTCACCAGTAACCGCATAAGACTGCACGGCATATGTAAGCGACTTTGATCCGATCCTGTACTGATCCAGTGCCATTGCTGCCTTCAGCTGTACTGACTGCATATTGGACATAACCATATTAAACACAGTAAACGCAAACAGCAGGATAATCCCTATTCCGACTGCCACATAGACACGTTTAGCCAGCGCTTTCAGCTGTGCTTCCTGGCCCTTTTTGTTTCCCACACTGTCCTTTCTCATTTTCATAATCCATTCTCCTTCATCTTGTGCAAAGCTGTGATAATCTTATTATATCCATTCCACAAGACATGGTCAAGGCTGGAGAAGAATAATATTTTAACAAACATCAAAAGCGCCGGACCAGCCTGATGTCTGCCGGCCCGGCGCTTATAACAGCCCCTAAATATTTATAACTTTTACCCTTTATATTTCTACGCCAAAATGTTCGAATAGTACCTTTTCAGCCTGTGCACTCCAAAGCCCTCTGTTGTTTTTGCATGCCTCATCCAGCTTTTCAAACAGCGGATCGCTTTTTCCAAGCTCTGCAAAATCCTCAATCGCTGTAAGCGGCATGTCAAACTGCGTATAAGTCAGCTTTTTGCCTCCTGGTATTTTCGGCAGGTCGAGCGTCGCCTGCGCGATGCTGTCTATTCCGCCTACATGTGTCACCATAACAGCCGGCTCAATCCTTCCTTTTGCTGCCAGATCATTTGCCTCGATCAGGTCATCATTATTGCCGCCGGTCGTGCCTACGATATGCTGGCTGGTATAATGCACGTCATACAGGTTGATTTCCGCCTTAAACTGATTGTCTGTAGGGCCTGCAAAGAAATTCATGCAGCCGTCAAATGCCAGAATCTGATCGCCCAGCTCCGCTACTTTACGGTTCGGCACATAGACAAAAACATCATCGTAGCCTTTGCCGCCTGTCAGGCCAACCAGTTCTTTTGCCGGGTCTGCCATTTTTGCAGTATTGACATATAACAGCTCTACACCGTTTTCTCTGGCATAAGACTCCGGTATCACTTCCCGTGCACGCTCAATCTTGGCATCATCGATATCTGTTACTACAATGCGCTTAGGCTTATTTTTAAACTGTATGCCGTAGCTGACTGCTCCAAGCCCCATCGGCCCGCAGCCGCCCAGAATGATAATATCTCCGTCTTCCTTTGTGCCGCCTGCCAGATCATGGTTTCTCTTATTTGTGTGGTAATTTCCATGATAACCGCCGATAATGCAGCTCATAGGCTCGCCGAGCGAAGCCTCGAAAAAGCTCTCTCCCTCATAAGGCATCAGGCATCCAAGCTCCATGACTTCATGCGGTATAATGCAGTACGTACATGCCCCGCCGAAAAATTCATAAGAATATCCCGGAGAAGCAAGGCTGCCTTTGTAGTTCAGCGCCGGCTGCTGTGTAAACTTCATGCCCGGATGAAACTGATCTTTCCACTTCTCCCCCACCTCTACAATAACACCTGCAAATTCATGTCCGATAATAACCGGATTTGTATCGATATTCTGTGGTGCACGCTTATGCTTTTTGCCCTGCTCGACAAGCTTGTATGTGGACATACAGATACTGTCGCTGATTACCTTTACCAAAATCTCGTCTTCCTTGATCGGCGGCAGCTCAAACTCTTCCAGCCGCAGGTCCCTTGTACCATACATCCTGACTGCTTTTGTCTTCATATTCTATGTCTCCTCCTTATTTAAATGCAGATCTTTTTATATTACACCCCCTGCACAGGCTCGATCACAACCTGCCCGGCCAGCTCGTCTACAAGCTCTCTCTTTGGAGGCTTTGTCCCGATCGTTGTCACTGCTCCCGCTGAAGCTGCCATGCATAAGCGAACGGTCTGTTCGTCGTCCAGCTGATGATCCCATGCATAAGCAAGTGCTGCTACCATTGCGTCTCCTGCACCTACTGTAGAATGTGCTTTTACAGACAGTGCCGGACAGATGACCTCATATCCTTCACGTACCATCATCGCACCGCCCCTGCCCATGGATACGGCCACGGTTTCGACTCCTATTTTCCGAAAATCCCTCGCTGTTTTTAACAGCTCATCCATGGAAGCGCGGTAATCATACCCTGCATATTCTTCCAGTTCCACACGGTTTGGCTTAATAATATCCGGGCCTGCCTTTAATCCATTGCGAAACAGGTCGCCATCTGCATCCAGCAGTACTTTTGCGCCGCGCCGGTGCACTCTTTGAATAATCTGTTCATAGATATGGCGGTCTACGCCGTTTGGAATGCTGCCCGCCAGCACGATCAGTGTCTCCTCGCCGGCATAGCTTTCCAGCTTCTGGATCAGCTGCTCGGCCTGCTGCGCCAGAATCTGCGGCCCCGGCTCATTCAGCTCCGTAACTTCGCCAGATTTTTCAAACACTTTTGTATTTGTACGCGTCTCCCCGTCTACCCAGATAAAATCATTCTGGATACCGCAGTCATTTAACACCGCTTCTATCGTCCTGCCTGCATTGCCTCCCAAAAATCCTGCCGCAATGCTTTTTCCCCCAAGCTCATGGATTGTTTTGGATACATTAATTCCTTTGCCGCCGGCATCATATTCTACTTTTTGAATACGGTTCAGCCCGCCCGGCAAAAGCTCATCGATTTCTACGGTCTTATCGATCGCAGGATTCATTGTAACAGTTACTACCATGGCAATTACTCCTTTCCGGACAGAATCTCATATACCGTATCGGCATCTCCCGTCGCCAGCCTGTCAGCAGTTGACTCATCCAGCATTTTATCTGCAATCACGGATAAGATATCCAGATGCTCATCCCCGACGCCTGCTATGCCGATCACTACATGCACCTCATTGCCGCCCCAGTCTATGCCTTTTGGAAATGTCATGACTGCTATGCCGGAGGCTTTGATTTCCTTTTTTGCAGCCTCTACGCCATGCGGAAGTGCCAGTCCGCTGCCCATAAATGTAGAAAATGAATGCTCCCTTTCTACCATGGCCTCTACATATGGCTGATCTACATATCCTCTGTCTACAAGCATCTGTCCTACCTGACGGATCACCTGCTCCTGCGTATCCGGCTCACATCCCACACGGATATTACTGCGGTATAACAGTTCTTTCTTTTCTACAGTCTCTTCTTTCTTTTTTGACTTAAAAAACATACGTTCCTCCTCCTACGGTTTTCCGTAACTTCACTCAGTTTTACGCTCCTTGTAAAAATATTATAGAGCGCACAGCCTTGCATTTTCAATAAAAACCAGATTAAATTTGGCATTATCCGATAGTGCCATTTCTGTACAGTTCCATTTTTATAAACCGGAAACTGCAGATCCGATCAGGAAAGCCTTAAAATATATTTATTAAAAAATTTTTTCAGGTTTCTGGACAATGCTTCGCGGATTTCTTCCTTATTTCCCGATAATACTATGTCCATAAACTCATATTCCTCCACCAGCATGCTGCTGATATAGCCCATAATATCACGGCAGACATCCTGATGGTCATCAACCGGTACCAGCATAATAAATACGACCTTGATTTCCTTAAAATAAGCATGCCGAAACGGCTCCATATCCTTTGTCATGCATATAGAAAAATTCGGGCGCGTCACTCCTTTTGTGCGGGCATGCAGCAGGCCGAATCCAAATTCTGCAAAGATCTGGCTAGCAATGTGCTCTCTCCTTAAAATGTCCTCGCGGATCATCTCCTGCCTGTCTGAATACGGCGACATTTTTTCGGCAACCGCAATCAGCAGCTCTTCAAACCCGATCTGGTTATCTACCTTAAAAAGATCCATGTATTTAATCACTGTACTGATCTGCGCCGCAGCAAGATTGATCTCCTCCAGCTGCATGCTGAACCGGTCTGCCTCCTTATGCTTCTTTGGCAGCCGCTCATATTTATAGACCATCCGGCGGATATTCTCAATATCATCATCGCTTAAAAGCATATTAACCAGTATGACCGGTGTATCTCCTGCCTCAATGGAATCCATCGGAATGCTGGAGATAAAAAAATCTACCCTGCCTGCGATATACGGCGTAATGTCATTTTTGCCATAAGCTGTCAGCTGCATCTGGTCGCGGAATACCTTCTCCAGTTTTGATGACATCAGGCGTGAAATGCCGATTCCGCTCGAACAGACTACGCCCGCCTGCACCCTGCGTATTTCTTCTTTTCTGCCTTCCATACGCACTAAGGCTGCACCAAAATGCACGGCCAGAAATCCGATTTCCTGCTCAGGCACTTTTTTTCCTGTATACCTCTCTAATACCTGCGCTACCTTTTCACAGCTGCGGTATATGTCAGGGTAGCCTGCCCGGATCTCTTTTAAAACCGGATTCTGAATCTGCATTCCATAGATCAGCCTGATCAGCGTCGGCTGCAGATGCGCTAAAAGTCCCTGTATAAATTCATCATCCTGCTTGATTAAATAGGCCTGTTCTGGATTAAAGACGTCGATCATTTCATTTACCATCTGCTGCAGCCTTTTGTTTTCAATATCCAGCTGTACGTCGCTCCACTGGATCTTTTCATGCTTTGCGCCTTTGATATGCAGGCAGATATAAGAAATTTCTACCTGCGGTATGTCAACGTCAAATTCTCTCTGCAGCGCTTCTACAATCAGGCCCGCAAGCCGGTAATCCTCATCCTGCGTAATGCTTTCCCGCCAGTCTGCAGCCGATTCTATGACTTCATTTTTCAAAATGCGGTTGATCGCTATCGAAATATGGATTACCAGGCCCACATAAGAATTTTCCGTTAATGTCAGCACCCTGTCATGGTCCAGGCTGTTTATGCAGTCCATTACCCTTTTCATTATGTCATCATTTAATATCTGTCCAAGATTGCTCTTTTTTAATGACATTTCCTTTACAGTACTGACTCCTTCATCCTCGTAAGCCTCACGTACTACCTGCGTGTCAATGTTTTCGTTGATAAATGCGCGGATTGCACGCCGGTAATTGTCTTCGCTGCCCTCAATCTCTATGCCGCTGCCCGGCTTTCGGTTTACCAGCAGCCCGTACTGCCCAAGCCAGCCTTCGACAGCCTCCAGGTCAGCGCTGGCCGTAGCCTCGCTGACGCCGACCTGGCTGCTGTAATAGTACAGCTTGCGCAGCCCCTTTTCTTTTAAGATTTCTAAAATCAGGCGCTTGCGCCGCTCCTCTCTGTTGCTGACGTCATAATCATCGCCCGCGCTGCATTCCGCAAACAGCCTGTGCTTTTCCTGCATACTGCCCTCAATCCAGATGCCCACTCCTGTCCTAGAAACAAATTCCAGCTCATAATCTTTTAACGGCACATTTATATATTCTAATTCCCTCTGCACCGTCCGCCTGCTTACCCCGATCTGCTGCGCAAGATACTTCACGGAGACAGCGGCAGGCTCTTGGAGCAGCACTTGAAAAATCTGTTTCATCCTAGGCGTTAATTCCATTCTGTATCCCTTCAAATAGCTTTGTTAAAAATAGCTTCGTAAAATTTGTTAAAACTATATCCCATCTATGAATTTGGTTCAATTCTGCCAATAAATTCCATTTGGATTCTATTGTAAATTACATTTATTTCATTCAGAAGGATCTACAAATTACGCTTCTTTAAATCTTCTACTAAGATCTCGTACTGCGGTGCAGCCAGAAAATTGGTAATCAGCACCAGCTGCGCATTCGGATTACTGTGTGCGGCACGCTCGCCCAGCTCCTGATGCGTGACAACAATCTGCACATCCGATGGAATCGACGAAACCGGCGTATGTATGACCTCAATACCTTCAATGCCTGCCGCAGCAATCTTTTTCCTTAGCACGGTAGCCCCCATGGCGCTGGAGCCCATGCCTGCATCACATGCAAATGCAATTTTTTTGATTTTTCCGCCGGAAACAGCAGAAGCAGGAGCCGGTGCAGTTCCCTTTGCCTGGCTCTTCATGGCATCCTTCTGCGCCTTGGCCTCTTCCAGCGACACGTCCTTACCCATAAGCTTTAACAGCGGTACTGCCACGACAAACGATACAGCAGCAGATAAAAGCACGCCTGCAAAAAGTCCCAGATAGCTGTGGCGCTCTGCCATCATCGTAATCGCAATAATGCTGCCCGGTGAAGCCGGAGAAACCAGACCTACGCCAAACAACGTAAAGATCAGTATACCGACTGCATTGCCGGCAATCGCTGCCAGAAGCAGGAACGGATTCATCAATATATACGGAAAATAAATCTCATGAATGCCGCCCAGGAAATGAATGATCACTGCGCCCGGCGCAGAGCTTTTTGCGCTCCCTTTTCCCGCAATGCAGTATGCCAGCAAAATGCCAAGTCCCGGCCCCGGATTTGCTTCAAGCAGAAACAGTATAGATTTTCCTGCTTCTTCCACCTGACGGATTCCCATTGGTGATAAAATTCCCTGATTTAAAGCATTATTTAAAAACAATACTTTTGCCGGTTCAATAAATACACTCGTCAGCGGCAGCAGGCTGTGGTCTACCAAAAATCCAAGCCCTGCTCCTAAAAGCTCCGTCAGCCCGTTGACAAGCGGCGTAATTCCCACATATGCAAGCAGCGATAACACCATGCCGATAATGCCGATGGAAAAGTTATTGATCAGCATCTCAAATCCTGCCGGAATGTGCCCTTCCATCATTTTGTCAAACTTTTTAATTACAAATGCTGCCAGAGGCCCTACGACCATCGCACCCAAAAACATCGGGTTATCCGGTGCAGCCACAATAACACCCATTGTCGCAATCACGCCGATTACGCCGCCGCGGTCTCCTGCTACGACCCTGCCGCCCGTATACGCGATCAAAAGCGGCAGCATCATGGAAGACATCGGCCCTACCATCTGCGCAAATTTTTCATTCGGCCGCCAGCCCGTTTCAATAAATAACGCAGCAATCAGCCCCCACGCAATAAAAGCACCAATATTCGGCATTACCATGCCGCTTAAAAACCTACCAAACGTCTGTACCCTTTCTTTCATAAACACACCTCTTTCACCTTGGATATCGTATGACTGGCCAGTCCCACTGCCACCGCATAAGATCTATTACGTCTGCGGTCTGTTGCTGCATTTATTATACGGTGTACATACGGCCTGTTTCAAGCAATAGAAAAAAAGATTTGGCACTATGACTTAATGCCAAATCTTTTCTTGTTGATTTTGCAGCAGAATACACAACATCCGGCAGATCATGCCGCTTTTATCAAAAAGTTCGTGTAAAATAAATAAAAAAATATATTTTAATATTGACATAATACACATGTTATAGTATAGTATACAAGGTCAGTACGACAGATGAAGAAGTCCTGCCGTATTCTGCAAATATTTTTATAAAATACATTCTTTCTAAGAATCAGATTGTATTTGAAAATATATATGCTGTCTTGGCTCAGTCGGTAGAGCGTCGCCTTGGTAAGGCGGAGGTCGGGGGTTCAAGTCCCCTAGACAGCTTTTATTTTGTCTTATGAGGTCGAAAGCTTTGGGTTTCCATGGGTTTCGGCTTTTATTTTGTTTGAAAAGCTGATTATTTTTTGATCTTTATTTTTAGTTTAGAAAACTAAAAAGGTGTAAAGCCTTAATAATTTAATAAGACCTTACGCCTTTTTGTTAGTGGCTGTCAGTATAAAAATTTAAAATTCAAGTTCTGAATAATCAATGCCAAAACTTGAAAGTTTTACTTTTGCAACTTTGATTTGATAATCAAGCTCTCTATTTTCACCTGTTTCATGTGCTTTAATTCTCATCAAGTCAACATATCTGTTGATAGCTACCTCTTTTTGTTCTTCTAATGTCATATTATCTGCTGCCATCCTTTCACCGCCTTTATGATTGATACAATTATTATCTGCTGCTACAATCATTATAATGGATTGTGTACAAGGTGTAAAGCCTATTGAACTGCCAGTACGCTTTACACCTTTTTTATATTTCGTATTTGATCCAATGATTCCAGCAGGATTTTTTGTCTATTTATAAAATCTCCCGTCTTTTTTAGTTATTTCAGAATTTCCTCCATATATTGATTGACAATTTTTCTATGTTTTGTTATATTATTTTTAGTGAAATTACACAGACAACTATAATAAATAAAAATATATATAGGTAATTTTCACCTGTTTTATTTTAATCACTTCATAAAAAGGAGGCAATGTTATGTTATTCCAGACTACAGCAGACCAGGAACAGCTACGTGCAAAGATTCGTGCCTTTGCCGAACAAGAAATCAAACCCATCGCCTTTTCCTTAGATCAGGAAAACAGTTTTCCTGACGAAGCCGTAAAAAAGCTGGGGGAAATGGGCTTTATGGGCATTCCATATCCAAAAGAATATGGCGGTGCAGGACTTGATGTCAACAGCTACGCGATCGCGGTAGAGGAGCTTTCCAGAGTAGACGGCGGCTCAGGCGTTATTTTATCTGCCCACGTATCCTTAGGCTCATTCCCGATTTTTGCATTCGGCAACGAAGCGCAGAAACAAAAATATTTAGTTCCGCTTGCAAAGGGCGAAAAAATCGGAGCTTTCGGCCTGACAGAACCAAATGCAGGCTCTGATGCCGGCGGTACGGAAACAACTGCCCAGGACAAAGGCAGCTACTATCTGTTAAACGGCGGCAAAATCTTTATTACCAACGCTCCAAAAGCTGATACATACGTGGTCTTTGCTGTTACGACACCGGATATCGGCACCCGCGGCATATCTGCATTTATCGTAGAAAAGGGCTGGGAAGGCTTTGAATTCGGTGATCATTACGATAAAATGGGCATACGCTCTTCTACTACGGCTGAACTGATCTTTAACGATGTTAAAGTACCAAAGGAAAACCTGCTCGGCAAAGAAGGCGACGGATTTAAGATTGCAATGGCTACTCTGGACGGCGGCCGCATAGGCATCGCTGCACAGGCACTCGGCATTGCACAGGGCGCATTTGAACAGGCTCTTGATTATGCAAAGGAACGTATTCAGTTCGGCAAGCCGATCGCTGCCCAGCAGGGCATTTCATTTAAGCTGGCTGATATGGCTACAAAGCTGCGCTGTGCCCGCTTTTTAGTATATTCTGCTGCAGAATTAAAAGAAAATCATAAACCATATGCCATGGAAGCTGCAATGGCAAAAATGTACGCCTCCGACATTGCCCTTGAAGTAACGAACAGCGCACTACAGATCTTTGGAGGCACCGGCTTCTTAAAAGGCATGGATGTAGAAAGAATGTACCGTGATGCAAAAATCACTACCATTTACGAAGGTACAAATGAAATACAGCGTGTCGTTATCGCTGCAAACCTGATCGGAAGAATGCCAAAGGATTCCGGCGGCGGCAGCCGCTCGGCAGCAAAAAAACCTGCACCCATCACAGGCGTTCGTAAAGGACATATATTCAGAGAAGGCTCTGCTGCGGACAAAGTAGATGCCCTTGCAGCGGCATTGAAAAAGGACGGCCATGACTTTACTGTAGGCATACCGTCTGATACGCCGATCGCACAGGCAGAGCGTGTTGTATCTGCCGGCAAAGGAATCGGCGACAAAAAGAACATGAAATTAATCGAAGACCTGGCAGAAGCTGCCGGTGCTGCAATCGGTTCGTCCCGTCCGGTTGCTGAAACGCTGAAATATGTGCCGTTAAGCCGCTATGTGGGCATGTCCGGCCAGAAATTTACCGGCAATCTGTATATTGCATGCGGTATTTCCGGCGCTACGCAGCACTTAAAGGGCATCAAAGACGCCTCTACGATTGTAGCAATCAATAAAAACGGCAATGCCCCGATCTTTAAAAACTGTGATTACGGCATTGTCGGTGATGTAAATGAAATTCTGCCGCTCTTAACAAAAGCTTTAGATACCGGAGAAAAACAGCCGGCACCGCCTATGATCAAGATGAAACGTCCGCCTGTACCAAAGCCTACGCCAATCGGCAAACGGTATGTATGCGGCGGCTGCGGCTACGAATATATTCCTGAAGCAGGTGATGAAGATGCAGAGATTGCACCTGGCACCTTATTTGAAAAACTGCCTGAAGACTGGGTATGCCCGGAATGTGCGGAAGGCAAGGATCAGTTTATTGAAGCATAATGTCTCAAGGAGGACGGAATATGTATTGTGTACGTAATATTACAGAAGATTTGTACTGGGTCGGCGCGAACGACCACAGGCTCCATTTATTTGAAAATATCCATCCGATCCCATATGGCGTAAGCTACAATGCTTATCTGCTCTTAGATCGTGAAACCGTATTATTTGACACTGTTGACTGGTCAGCCTGCCGCCAGCTGATGGAAAATCTGGACTACTTATTAGACGGACGCCAATTGGACTGGCTGGTAGTCAACCATATGGAGCCTGACCACGGTGCCTCCGTAGAACAGATTCTTCTGCGCTATCCAAATGTAAAAGTCATTTCTACCGAAAAATCGTTTATGCTTATGCGCCAGTTTGGATTCCATCCAGATGACCATGAATGTGTTACCGTAGCAGAAGGTGATACGCACTGCTTCGGCAACCATACTGTTACGTTTGTAGCTGCCCCTATGGTTCACTGGCCGGAAGCTATGGTAACTTTCGACCTGACCAACGGCGTACTGTTTTCCGCAGATGCATTTGGTTCCTTTATCGCCCTGGACGGCAAGCTGTTTGCTGACGAAGTGGATTTTGACAGAGACTGGCTCGATGAAGCCCGCCGCTATCTGGTAAATATCGTAGGCAAATACGGCCCGCATGTACAGCTGCTTTTGAAAAAAGCAGGCGGCATCGTAGATAAGATTAAATATATCTGCCCGCTCCACGGCCCGGTATGGCGTGAGAATTTTGGATATTTTATTGATAAATACGACAAATGGAGCCGCTATGAGCCGGAAGAAAAAGGCGTTATGATCGCTTATGCCTCTATGTATGGCAATACAGAAGCTGCCGCACAGGCACTTGCAGGCAGGCTGTGTGAAAAAGGCTGCACAAATGTAAAAGTACATGATGTATCCAATACCCATGTATCCTATTTGATTTCCGATGCATTTAAGTACAGCCATATCGTACTGGCTTCAGTAACATACAATCTGGGCATATACCCTGTAATGCATAACTTCCTGATGGACATGAAAGCATTAAATATGCAGAACCGTACGTTTGCATTAATTGAAAACGGTTCCTGGGCATGTAAATCCGGTGATCTTATGCAGAAATTTATAGATGAAGAATTAAAGAACATGACTGTTTTGAACGAACGTCTGAGCATTGCTTCATCTATGGGTGAAGATAAGAATATAGAGCTGAACGCACTTGCTGATGCAATTATTGATTCTATGAAAGAATCTTAAATTGATTCTTTCAAAAAATCTTAACATCAAAAAGCCTTTAAAACTCGTTTTGTAAACAAATTGAACTGGACAGAAATCAGCTCCAAAAAAGCTTCCTTTTGAAAATAAGCTCAATTCAGCTGACCCAGAATAAACAGCACTTTCTTTAAAGGGGGACTGCCGCACTGCGGCAGTCCCCCTAAAACAAAAACTACATCTCTAACAATTTTTCCACTGAAGCCAGTTTTACACAAAGCACAAAAATCTTTGTAGCCGCCAGCATTTCTTCTGGTGTCGGAAAGGACGGCGCTATGCGGATATTTGAATCCAACGGATCTTTTCCATAAGGATACGTCGCTCCTGCACCAGTCAGCACAACGCCCAGATCCTTACATTTTTCCACAATTGCATTCGCACATCCAGGCATTGCATCAAAGGAAATAAAATACCCGCCTCTTGGTTTTACCCAGCTGCCTATGCCCAGTCCTGTCAGCTCAGACTCCAATACATCCAGCACTGCCTGGAATTTCGGCCGTAAAATATCTGCATGTTTTTTCATATGTGCGTTCAGTCCGTCTATATTTTTGAAAAAACGTACATGACGCAGCTGATTGATCTTGTCGTGTCCGATAATCTGAGTCGTCATGCATTTTTTAATATACTCCATATTTTTCAGCGATGTGGCAATCGCTGAAACACCAGAGCCTGGAAAGCTCACTTTGGAAGTAGAGGCAAAGATATATACCATATCTGGATTGCCTGCCTTTTCACATTCTTCCAATATATTTGGTATTTGATCATGGATTTCGTCATAAATATGATGAATGCAGTATGCATTATCCCAGAAAATACGGAAATCCTCTGCTTTTGGCTTTAAGCGGGCAAATCTTCTTACAACCTCATCTGAATATGTGATACCTGTAGGATTGGAATATTTCGGCACGCACCAGATCCCTTTTACAGAAGCATCATTGTTGACATATTTTTCTACAAGATCCATGTCGGGGCCGTTTTCATCCATTGGTATGTTGATCATCTCTATACCAAATAATTCCGTTATTTTAAAATGCCTGTCATATCCAGGAACCGGACATAAAAACTTTACCTGATCCAGCTTCGACCATGGCGTAGAGCCGTTTACGCCCAGTACCATAGACCTTGCCACCGTGTCATACATAATATTCAGGCTGGAATTTCCGCAGATCACTACATTATCTTTTTTCACTTCCATCATGTCAGCAAAAAGATACCTGCATTCTCCGATTCCGTCCCAGTCTCCATAATTCCTCGTATCATTTCCAAGCAGTGTATGCATATCCGACTGCCCGTTAATTACATCCAGCATCGGCATCGATAATTTCAGCTGAGAAGCTCCCGGCTTTCCTCTTGCCATATTCAATGAAAGGCCCTTGGCTTCTTCCGTCTTATACTGCTCTTCCAGATCCGCTTTCAGTGCCAGCAGCTCACTTTTATCCATATCCTTATATGCTTTCATATCATATCAACTCTCCTCTCCATCCTTTTTTCAATTCGATTCAAGTATAGCAGAACCATGCAATAAAAGCCAGCATTTTGTTTGAACGAAATCACACCGGACGAAGCGCCATTACCTCTTTTATGCTCACACCATGTGCCATCAGCCGCAGCAGCTTTTCGCGCGCCAGATCATATTTTTGAAACAATCCTATTTTTTCCTGTACATTCTGGTAAACCTTCCAGTAGCCTGTACACAGGGAATTTTTGCCTTTGTCTGCCATAAAGCCCTGTACATCTTCGGGCGGATATCCTAAAAACAGCCCCATTTCATGCGGAAACATGCCGCCTCCTGCTGCATAGGCGGCATATCTTGCCGCAAAATCTGCAAGCAGGCCCGCGAGCGTGCTGCCCTGATAGCCAAGCCCCCGCAGCATGCACAGCACATCGGGCGTTTTCAAATAGTCATCTAAAGACTGCATGCGGTACAGTAAAAGCACCGTCTTTTTCTCCCCGCAGAAAACCCAAAAGCATGCCAGCTCAGTATCTGCTGACAGCTTAAATATACGCCCTGCCTGTTCATTTGTCATCATTAAAAGGCTGGATACTTTTAGGCCGACAAGCAGAGGCGCACAATGCAGCGCAATCTGCGTCTCTGCTGCCGCCAGATTCATATTTCCTGCCAGCTCCATTACTTCCTGCGTCATACGACCTCCAAATTTTAAGCAGTTCTGCTGCAATGAATCCAAAATCAGTCTGGAAAACTTGTTCTGCATATATTTTATATCATCTGCTTATTTTCATACTGGCAGGATCTGTTAAGCACGAAACCTAATCCGTGCGCAGTGTACGCATCGAGTTTAAAATCGCAATCACCGATACGCCCACATCTGCAAATACGGCTTCCCACATATTTGCTGCCCCAAACGCTCCCAATAGCAGCACAGCCGCTTTTACGCCAAGTGCAAATACGATGTTCTGCTTTACAATCCGCAGCGTTTTTCTGGAGATCTGCACGATCGAAGCAATCTTTCGCACGTCATCGTCCATCAGTACTACATCTGCCGCTTCAATCGCGGCATCTGAACCCATGCTGCCCATGGCAATCCCGATATCTGCCCTGGTCAGTACCGGAGCATCGTTAATTCCGTCCCCGACAAAGGCAAGCCGCTCTTTTTCTTTTTGATGCTTCAGCAGTGTTTCCACACATGCCACCTTATCGGCCGGAAGCAGCTGCGCATGCACTTCATCTATGCCAAGCTCTGCGGCTATATATTCAGCCGCCTCTTTTCGATCGCCGGTAAGCATTACGCTTTTTTTCACACCGATCTGCTTCATGCTGCTGATCGCATCCCCTGCACCTTCCTTGACGGTATCCGAGATCACGACAGCACCAAGATACGCTCCGTTTTTCGCAGCATATACTACGGTGCCTGCACTGTGGCACGGTTCAAAGGATATATGATTTTCCCTCATCAGCTTTTCATTTCCAAGCAGCACATCCGCCCCATCGACCTGCACCTTTATGCCATACCCTGCGATCTCTTCCGCATCCGATACACGGCTCAGATCCACAGCCCTGCCACAGTGTTCTTTATAAGCCTCCTTCAGCGAGCCTGCGATTGGATGATTGGAATAGCCTTCCCCTAACGCAGCTGTTTCTAACAGCTCCTCCTGTGTCGTCTGCGGCAGGATCTGTGCTGCTTTAAACTCACCTTTTGTTAAAGTCCCTGTCTTGTCGAATACAATCGTAGTCATCTCAGCAACAGCCTCCAGATAATTGCTGCCTTTTACAAGCACGCCGATCTTTGAAGCTGCACCGATTCCGCCGAAAAATCCCAGCGGTACAGAGATCACGAGTGCGCAGGGGCAGGAAATCACAAGAAATATGCATGCCCTCTGTATCCATTCAGCCCATCCGCCTCCCTGTATAAGCGGCGGCAGTACTGCAAGCACAGCTGCACTGACCGTAACAGCCGGCGTATAATACTTTGCAAAGCGGGTAATAAAGTTTTCTACTTTTGCTTTTTTGCTGGAGGCATTTTCTACCAGCTCCAAGATCTTTGACACAGTGGAATCATCAAATTCCTTTGTGACACGTACCTTCAGCGTGCCGCTCCCATTTACGCATCCGCTGATCACCTCATCGCCTGCCGCTGCCCTGCGCGGCACTGACTCACCGGTAAGCGCTGCCGTATCGATCAATGATTCCCCCTCGATTACTATGCCGTCCAGCGGAATGCGTTCGCCCGGCTTTATAACAATCATGCTGTCTATTTCTACATCATCCGGGTCAGCCTGCACGAGCTTTCCATCCACTTCTATATTTGCGTATTCCGGGCAGATATCCATAAGCGCCGTGATTGACTGTCTTGATCTGCCGACTGCATATCCCTGAAACAGCTCGCCTACCTGATAAAAAAGCATGACTGCCACTGCCTCGGAATATTCCTGCACGCCAAAAGCGCCAAACGTAGCGATCATCATCAGAAAATTTTCATCAAATACCTGTCCGTGGCTGATATTTCGAAATGCTTTGAATATAATGTCATAGCCGATAACCAGATACGGAACCGCATATATGATAAACAGCACCAAAGCCGGCAGCTGTTTCAGCATGCCCATATGCTCACATACGAGCAGTGCCGCAAACAGCACAAATGCAAGAATAATCCGATAGAGCATGGATTTCTGCTTTTTTGTCATTATTGTATCCTCCTATGTCTATAATAATATCTTACAGTCAGGCTCTACCTTTGCACATACCTGCACCACCTTCTGCATAAGATCATCAAACTGCTCTACATCTGCCTCAATTGTCATCTTCTGTGTCATAAAACTGACCGAGGCATCCGTCACGCCCGGCAGCTTTTTAATTGCCTCCTCCATCTTTGCTGCACAGTTTGCACAATCTAAATCCTGTAATTTAAATTTCTTTTTCATAATCTTCTATCCTTTCTACTCTTTTGATTCTTTTCATTCCTTTATTCTTTTCATTCTTTATTTCGTTTTTAGCCCTTATTTCCTTTTTATTTCTCTTTTCCTTTTATTTCTTATTTCCTTCTTTATTCTTTTTCCTTTTTATCACTCTCTCCTTTTTATCCTTTCTTGTACTGCGGGGCAGCTGCCCTATTCTTCAATATGCTCTCTTCCCTGTCCAATCATCGTCCTCACATGATGGTCTGCCAGAGAGTAAAATACAGACTTTCCTTCCCGCCTGCTTTTTACCAGCCTGGAGTTTTTTAAAATCTTCAGCTGATGCGAGATCGCTGACTGCGTCATATGCAGTGCCTGCGCCAGGTCGCAGACACATACCTCAGCCTCAAAGAGCACAAATAAAATACGTATTCTTGTAGAATCCCCAAAAACCTTAAAAAGCTCTGCCAGATCATACAGCTCTTCTTCCGGCGGCATATGCTCATCGATTATTTTTAATAGTTCTTCATGCACTTCAGTTGTTTCACAGCATTCCAGATCTCTCTCCTGCAAATCTTATCCTCCTTTTGCCTATCTCCTATGCATATACTGCACAGACCGGCTTTTTATATTCATTGTTTTTCATGTGAACAATTATTCATATGTTCATAATAATACCGCCGCATGCTGTTGTCAAGCAGAAAAATATATTTTTTATCATAAAGTAAAAGAGCATCCATGCCGCGGCTGATTTAAAGTAAATCTGCCGCGGCATGGATGCCTGCTTCTGCAATTTATATTATTAAATATTTTCCACAGAGCTTTTTAGATCATCTGCCATGACCTGCACATTCGCCGTTTCGGCTGCGATCTCCTGTGAATTTGCAGCAATCGTCGCTACGCGGTCGCTCATATGGCTGATATTTTCAATCAGGTCATGAATCGAATTGACGCCCGCATCTACTTTTGGAATTGTCTCTTCTGCCTGCTCATTATCTTTTGCAACCAGAATTTTGATCGACGCGGAAAGGTTGCGGATCTCCTGCGCCACTACTGCAAAGCCCATTCCCTGCGCACCTGCCCTGGCTGCCTCAATCGAAGCATTTAATGACAGAAGGTTAGTCTTATTTGCAATTTCTACAATGCTCTGGCTCGTATTTTTATAAATGTCTATAAAGTTCAGAATACTGGATAATGACTCTTCCATATGAAGGCAGTGCTCTTTAATGTCATTCAGCTTGCCTGCCAGGTCGGAGGCTTCATTCGCAGAGGCCTCATTTGCATCATTCAGTTCTGCCACAGCGCTGGAAAGCAGCACAAACTGTTCCCTTACAGAATCCAGAAGGCTGTTGCGCCGGTCCTGCTCTGACTGCTGTTGCTCATTAATTTCTTTGAGCTTGATCCGCTCCCGTTCTGCCAGCTCTTTAATATAATGTATGCAGTTTTCCACAAAATTTACGTGATTATGAACAGCATACGCCATGTCCCTGCATGTGGCATAGCCGCAGGCACCACAATTGATCTCCTGTTTTTCTGTTGTATTTTTATACATATCTGCATATATTTTGTTCAGTTCACTTTCAGAAGGAATAGATACCTTAATCTCTTTGGAAGTATTATATCTGCGTATAAAATCAGAAAGCTTTAAGTCCTTGAATGCCTCCATCAGATTTGCCAGACGCTCTTTTGGTGCGATCTGGCTCGTCCATGGGCTCTTATTTACCCTGCGCACGCCCTTTGTATGCATATCCTCTTTATCCACACTGCGCATCTTGCTTAACGTCATAAGCACATCGTCCGTATCTTTGTCCGGGTCTACGGCCGTACCATAAATACATCCCCTGCTGCAGTTTAATACATCGATCATAAACGGCAGCTCTGCCCTGCGGTCAATGCGTTTTAAATACTTTTCGAGGTAGCGGTAAGCCTCCTGCTCGCCTTCCACCTGCCGGATCACCTGTCCTTTTCCAAGAAAATGCTCTATATTTTCTTTCAGCCCGCCCGGCATCGGATACAGAGAACCCATGCCGTATTCAAGCTCATCGGTATATTCCGGGCTGCCTGCATAATCCCTGCCGATATGCTGCATCAGCTTGGAAAATGTGACATTGTATTTTACATAACCATGATTATTTTCATCATCAATCTCGATCTTTTTTGCAACGCATGGACTGATAAATGCCAGCTCATCCGATACATGCAGATATTTCTTAATATAAATCGCCATGCACATCATCGGACTCTGCACCGGTATCATATATGGTATCAGCTGCGGTATGTATTTTTCCACATAGTCTACGACTGCCGGGCAGGGCTGGCTGATCCCGCCCGTAAAATGATTCTCCGTAATGTATTTTAAATATCCCCATGTCGTGATATCTGCACCGAACGATACGCTATAAATATGATTGACACCATGCTGTTTTAAATATCCCAGAACACGCTTATATTCTTTTGGATAATTTGCCAAAAATGCAGGTGCTATAATAACAGAAAGTTTTTTTCCGGCCTTTAAATCTGAAAAAAACTGCTCCGTATCATCTTTATACTCCCTGGCTTTATGTCCGCATGCTTTTAAACATGCACCGCATGCCACACAGCTGTCACGGTTTACCCAGATCTTTCCTTCCTGCGCAATGTTTGACACCAGCGTAGGGCAGACACGCACACACTTGTTGCACCCTGTACAGCTGTCATTTGTAAAAATCAGCATGTTACTACAATCCCTTAATTCATTCATATCTTTCATGTCGAACTTTCTCCTTTTTATACGCTGCCATTCATCCTTCCCCAAAGTAAAAAGTCACAATTGTCATAATTTTGGCAGGAAACAACTACGAATCACTTCAAATATATATTTGAATGATATGATATCCTGTTAACAGTTTAACAGATTTTTTTATAAAAAGGAATATTTTTTCTTTAAACTAAGGAATCATTCTGCAGTATTTCATTCAGGTCACACTTGAAAAGGCGCTTTGCTCCAAGATAGTAAGCAGATGTATCACATATAAAAGCTTCATACCCTTTTTGTCTCAAATATTCCTTTACCGCACCTGCAGTATTTTCATCATCTTCAAGATAATAGACTTTGATCATTGTTTCGTCTCCTTATAATTATCCTTTTGATTAACCAAAAAAGGGATGCCGAATATTAACGGCATCCCTTACACCGGCTGCAGTCACCGCCGCAGCCAGATTTTCCCTCTTTCCTGTCCCGTATTATGCTGCGTATGATCAGGCATACGATACACACCAGCGCACCGGACACAATTACTGTACCCATTCTGCACCTCCAGACTATATGAATATAATAATATGATCTTTAAATTGAAGGCACGCTCTAGAGCGTGTTTGAAAAATGCTTTCCGTGAGATGTGCTTCACACTTTGTGGAGAATTTATCCCAAATTTATGAGGCATAGCGGGCTATGTTGATTAAATTTGGGATGAATTATCCGCGAAGTGGGGAGTGCAGATCGCGGGAATGAATTTTCAAACACGCTCTAGAGCTTCATGCCGGCTGCATGGTTCAGCGCAGCCTCCGGCAGCCTGTGTTCCTTATATGGCCGAAACAGTAAATAAAGAAATACTGCCACAAGCGCTGCCGCCGCAATTGTCCCTAATCCAAACCTGCCCTCTGCGGCCAGCGTCCCAAACTGATAAATGCAGAGTGATACTGCATATGCCAGCCCGCACTGGTATCCGATCGCAGTCCAGAACCATTTCGCATTGTTCATCTCCCGTTTTATTGCTCCGATCGCTGCAAAACAAGGGGCGCACAAAAGGTTAAACACCAAAAATGAATACGCCGCGCTGCCCGTCATAGCAGCTCCAAGCACATCCCAGATCTCTTCGCCATTTTCTGCAACTTCTGCAAATCCAAATAAAATGCCAAAAGCAGCTACTACATTTTCCTTTGCAATCAGCCCCGTGACTGCTGCAACCGCCATTTTCCAGTCTCCCCATCCAAGCGGCACAAAAATCCATGCAATTATATTTCCTGCTGCTGCTAAAATACTATGATCCAGCTGCTCAGGCTCCAGCATCTGAAATCTGCCGTCTGCCCATCCAAAGCCCTGCATAAACCAGAGCACAATTGTAGATAACAGGATCACCGTGCCTGCCTTCTTTATAAATGACCATCCGCGTTCCCACATGCTGCGTAAAACATTGCCGACGGTCGGCATATGATATGCAGGCAGCTCCATTACAAACGGCGCAGGATCTCCTGCAAACATTTTCGTCTTTTTTAATATAATTCCCGAACAGATAATTGCAGCAATTCCTACAAAATATGCACTCCATGAAACCCATCCTGCATTTCTAAAAAAAGCTCCTGCAATCAGTCCAATAATCGGCAGCTTTGCCCCGCACGGCACAAAGGTCGTCGTCATAACCGTCATCCTGCGGTCCCTGTCACTCTCAATCGTGCGTGAAGCCATAATTCCCGGCACCCCGCAGCCGCTGCCGATTAACATCGGTATAAAAGATTTGCCGGACAGGCCGAATCTGCGGAAAATGCGGTCCATAATAAATGCAACACGTGCCATATACCCGCATGCTTCTAAAAACGCGAGGAATATAAACAGAACTAACATCTGCGGCACAAATCCAAGCACTGCGCCCACACCCGCTACAATACCGTCTGCGATCAGGCTGGTCAGCCATCCTGCACAGCCTGCTGCCTCCAGCGCTCCTGTGACGCCAGGAATAATCCATGACTCGAACAAAGTCCCATTTGTCCACTCTGTCAGAAAATCTCCAACCGTAGATACTGATACATAATATACGACAAACATAACTGCTGCAAAAATCGGAAGTGCCAGCCACCTGTTTGTAACAATCCGGTCAATCTGATCCGAAACCGTCAGTTTTTTCTTACTGCTTCTTTTTTCGCAGCATTCTCCTATAATTGAAGATATAAACTCATAGCGTTCGTTTGTAATAATGCTCTGTGCATCATCATCAAACAGTTCTTCCAGCTTTTGTATCTGCGCCGATACATCCGGCATACTGCCTAGCTGCGCACCGATTTTATCATCCTGTTCCAGCAGCTTGACTGCAAAAAATCTCTTTAGTCCCTGCGGCACTTCGGCTCCCAGCTGATCTGATACTTCCTGTATGATCTGTTCAGTCTGGCTGGAAAATCTATGCGCCGGTGTTTCCACGCTTTTTTGCTGCGCCAGCGCTGCCGCCCGTTCGGCTGCTTTTTGAATCCCGGTTCCTTTTAGGGCAGATATCTCTACCACTTCACATCCAAGCCTTCTGCCTAAACGGTCTATATGTATCTTATCTCCTGTTTTCTCCACAATATCCATCATATTGACTGCTACCACAACCGGAATGCCAAGCTCTGTCAGCTGTGTCGTCAGATACAGATTTCGTTCTATATTCGTACCGTCTACAATATTCATAATAACATCCGGGCGCTCTGTAATCAAGTAATTCCTCGCCACCACTTCCTCCAGCGTATATGGCGACAGCGAATATATGCCCGGCAGGTCTATAACGGCGGTATCCTTATGTCCTTTCAGCCTGCCTTCCTTTTTTTCTACCGTTACGCCCGGCCAGTTGCCGACAAACTGGTTCGAGCCCGTCAGCGCGTTAAACAATGTTGTCTTACCGCTGTTTGGATTTCCCGCTAGTGCGATTTTTACTGCCATTTTGATTCTCCCTTCCTGCTGTACAAAATTAATATTATTCTTTCGCAGCTGTTATTTTAATAGTTCCCGTTTTAATTCTGCTGCATTGATTTTCTTTTACCACTGCTGCACCGGCTTTTTTCCTTCTGCTGCCGTTTTGGATTTCTTTTACCACTGCTGCATCGGCTTTTTCTTTCTGCTGCTGATATTTAGATTTCTGCTGAATCTGCTGGTGTCCTTATAATATTTTTATGACTACCTATTTTTAGTTATTTCTATTTTATATTAGCTGTAGCTAACCATTGATCAAAAAAAATCATTCTACCTCGATCATCTGCGCGTCTTCCTTGCGCAGTGACAGCTCATATCCGCGTACTGTCACTTCTACCGGATCTCCAAACGGTGCTACTCTGCGGACAAATACCGTCACCCCTTTTGTAATTCCCATATCCATAATACGTCTTTTCACCGGGCCTTCTCCTGTCAGCCTGATCACTGTTACTGACTGCCCCACCGCTGTCTCTTTCAATGTCATTTTTCTGCTCCTTTATACTAATATTTTATTGGCCATGTCTCTGCCTATGGCTACCCTTGAGTCCTTCACATTGACGATCATATTTCCATCCAGCTCAGAAACGACTGTCACAATAGTTCCTATTACAAATCCCAGATTTTCTAGAAACCTGCGCGTATCTGCCCTGCCGCCTATTTTTTTGACTGTTCCTGGATCTCCGGCTTTCATCATTGATAATGGCATTTGTCCATCCTCCTTCTTTTCTATACATTATTTATTGCTGCAGCTTCTTCATCCTATTCTCTACATTCTCTACATAATGGACTCGCTCGTTTATTACTGCAGCTTTTTCATAAGCTTTCACTTTGACTGCCGCACCATCTCCATATGCGCAGTATCATTTTTATTTCTTACTAAAGTGAGTATAGACTAACTTTAGGTAGTTGTCAAGGACTTTTATTTAAAATAAATATATATTTATTTTTGATCTTGCGCTCTCACTCATTCTATGCTATACTTAATTTCATCTAGTTATAATTCCTATCTGACCCAGTCTATTTAATGAAACAATGGAGAATTTCTATGAATTTAAAAGAATCCTACCGCTACGCCAACTATCTTGACAGCTTAATAGACAATGCCTATACCTATCTATTGTGCACGGAGTTTATCACGACAAGCACTCAGCTGCATCTGCGCAAAAAAGCAAACAGCGAAGCGGAAAATGAAACGCTGAACCTGCCAAAACCATACGATGTCGAATTTACCCCGATGAATTTAATTGATTTTGTCGTAAAGGTTATTTCCGAAAAGGAACGCCTTACTGAAGCAATCGCTGCTGCAAAGGCCTCTGCGGAAATCAATATCGACAACGCCATTTCCATGAACAAAAAGAAGCAGGCATTTATCCATATATTAACGAATATGTCCAATATAAAGGCAAATACAAAGACGATCTCAGGATATGGATACAAATTTAACGCCGAAGGAAATCAGACAAAATATTGTTATGACATCGAAGAAACCATGACCATAGACTTTGACCGTAAGGATATCAAAGCTCTGGCAAAAAAATACAGCAAAGACTGTGATGCCATATCAGCTAAGCTGGATGCCATTGAAATCAACACAACCGTAGATTTCTCACCAAAATGGGATGTAAACGATACATTTGAAGATGCAGTAGAAGCTGTGATAGAGTTACCATAAATCTGCAGCAGATTTATGATGAAGAGGCAGTAAAAACGGCAGATGGACAGCCAGTGAATAAGAAAGCATTTTGCAAACATGCTCCAGCGGACATTTAAAGCAGAACCGGAGGACGAATGATTTCTAATGGCCTGCCGCTTCAGATGCAGATGAAGTGTGAGGCTGCAAGGATGGCATTATCCAAAAAATGCTTTTAATTTATATAGCAGAGTGTGTGGAATACACAAGCCGGCCGGTTCCTGATCCGTGATCCACCCTGCCAGCCGTAATCCGTCCCGTCATTATATTGACCTATTGCACGAACCGTCTACCGCTGCATGTCAGGCGCATTGACCTACGAACATTTTTAAAATCAGGAGCAGAATATGATTCTGCGCAGATGGGATGCGAAATATCCAGTATTTAATAAAAGATTTAATTAATCATAAAAATTTATAAGGGAGCTGTCGCATTAAGCAAAACATGTACAAAATATAGTATAAAAGAATGATTCAAATAAACTATATCTTGTATCATTTTTCTTAGTGCGACAGCCCCAAATCGGCAGGGATTATAAATCATCTCCGGTTTTGTTTTAAATGTCCGCTTTACAGCTATTTTTGAAAAGAAGCAATATGCACCGCTGCTGCCATCCCGCCGTCACCGTATGTGGGATGTTCCATAAAATCGGAGGATGTACTGCTCATGCCGCGTTCTGCCTCCATGGCACAAAGTATTTCACTCTCCCAGCCTAAAAGTCTTGCGGCCGATATAGATTCTATTCCCAATACCACTTCTGTTACATGTGCGCGATAGCTGTTGATATGTTTTTCAATCAGAAAACGCATAAGATCAAGCCGCTTTGACATGCTCTTCATATTTGCAGAAACGGCTGCCGTACGATATTCGATCAGATATTTTTCAACAATTCCAATGCATGCCGCCTGTCTGGTCTCCAGCATGCTTAAAAAGAAATCCCAGTCCTCAAAGCCTCTGCGCATGGATTCGTCATAGCCGCCGCACTGTTCCCATGCCTCACGGCGGAAAATATGTGCTGCCGGACAACAGTTCCGCGCAAGAAAAGAGTCTATGCTGCCGCCGCTTGGACACACTTCTGCCTCCAGAACACCAAATGTATGCATCCAGGATGACGCTGCCACCATAGAGTTATGACTGCGCAGTATATGGCTGACCTGCTCGATATACGTCGGCACGATTCTGTCGTCTCCATCCAGAATCAGCACCATGGAAGACTGTGTCATGCGAATGCCTGCATTCCTTGCTGCAGATACGCCTTGGTGCGGCCGGCGCAGTACTGTCACAGGAATAGGCCTCTGGGAGCAGTTTTCGATCGCCTCCAATATGCTGATTGATTTTTCATCCGTTGACCCGTCATCCACAACGACAATTTTTGCCGGCAGCGTAGTCTGGCAGCACAAAGAATAGACAGCCTCTAGAAGCACAGCACCTTGATTAAAGCTTGTAACAACTGCTTCTACATCTTTTGCAATCTTAAATTTTTCTTTATACACAGTACTACGCCTCCTGCCTGCTGCTTTACTCAAAAATACGAACATGTTCTTTCGATAACGCTTCGATCACTTGGATCAGATTTTGGAAATCGGAGATCAGATCTTTTGAACATGCCTGTGCTTTATCATAAATCGGCTTTAATTGCTGCTGCCCTATGTCACTGTCCAGACGGACGGCAGAAATCATCTGCGTGCCGTATGTATGAAATGTTTTGTGCTTTTCCTCCAAACCTTTCCAGATCTTTACAACTGCAGGATTTACAGGATTGAATGTGTAGTAAAAGCGCCCAAATCCGCATTTCGTATAATCTGTCTGCAGCACCTTTAACTGCCTGGTATCTGCAATGTCTTTTAATACCTGCAGCCATGTTAGATGCGCCTCCACTGCACCATGCAGGCAGTTTATAATCACCTGATTGTCCAGCATATAAAAAGCATCCTGTACCAGATTTCCCATGGCCTTCGTCGATTCCTCCAAATGCTTTTCAATTGTTTTTGACGGCTCTACAAGCTGTGCAATTGCATCCGCAGAATCTGCTAACGCAGCAGAATTTTCCTTCAGGCTCTGGCACTGCCCATTTACAAACTGCACATGATTCTCCAATTCACTCATAGAACTGCTGATCTCTTCGCTGACAGCCGCAAGTGAAGAAACAGAATCTGAAATATTTGACATGCTGGTGCGGTTATTTCCTGTAATCTCCCAGACATTTTGAATACTAACATTGATATTCTCAAGCTCCGCTATCGTTGTATCCACACTATCAGAACTTTTTTTCGAAGCCTCTTCAATGCTGCCCAAAAATCTGCCGATATTTCCCGTCAGGGATTTTGTCTCATCTGCAAGCTTGCGGATCTCATCTGCCACAACTGCAAATCCCCTTCCGGCCTCTCCAGCTCTCGCAGCTTCTATGGAAGCATTTAAAGCTAACAGGTTCGTCTGGGAAGAAATGGAACTAATAGCACCGATTGCTTCATTCATCTGCCGGATAATCGTAAGCAGCCCCTGCATGTCTGCCTTCATACCCTCAGCCGTAGATATAGCCTCCGACGATAATCCTGAGATAGATGTCAGCTCTTTTTCGCAGCTGCTGATCTCTTCCATAATATTAGCAGACTCACCGGATACTTCGACAATCGCCGACGTCAGGTTTTCATGTGCCTTTGACACCTCAGAAGCAATATCTGTGGTAGATCCGGCTGACTCACTGATCGTATTTACCGAACACAGAATCGACGAATTGATCTGCTCCACTTTTTCTACATTTGTTTCCAATGTCAGATCCATGGCGCTCATATTTATGACAGCCTCCATTGTACTGGTCACTGCCTTCTCAAATTCTTTCCTGCCGTCCATCAGACGCTTATGAATGTTATTTAACTCTCCATTTTCAGGCTCATACTGCATATCTACAAGGCTGGATATCGAAGCAACTGCTGTATGAAAGCCCTTCCTCCCAAATTTCATACCTCTTTGTCCTTTCATTATTATACTGCATCAATGATTATGATGTAATTTTTATTCTTATGCATTTTTCCTATGATCAAAGGCAGGAAACAAAACAGACACTTATCGTTTACCCCCCCCCCTGTAAACTATCATCGTTTTTCTTTAAACATTCGTCACAGATATAATTAATTTTTAAATCATAGGAAAGCATTGGTATCTCAATCTGTCTTTGAAGCTTTTCTGTCAGATCCTCCAACATAATATCCGACAGCTTTCCACATTTTCTGCACACTAAATGATCATGCCGCGTGATATTGTCATAACGGTCCGGGCATCCTTCTACAGAAACTTTCCGAATCAGCCCCTGCCTGTGCAGGTATGATAAATTATTGTATACTGTAGCAAGTACAGCTTTCTCATTTTTCTCTTTTAAAGCCAGATAGATCTGCTCTGCAGTCAGATGCATTTTTGAACTGTTGATAATCTCTAAAATATATTCCGCGTTTTTGGTCATATAATTCTCCTTAACAAAAGGGTTAATAGTTATATATAAAAAGTGCTAGAATTAGAACTATTCTAATTCTAGCACTTTGGAAATATTTGTCAATAACGACTTGCCGGCAGCGATTCCACCTTTGTCCCAAGATTTTCCAGCATTAAATCTGCCAGCGTAAGCGCAGCCATTGCCTCTACGACGACGACAGCACGGGGCACGATGACCGGATCGTGGCGGCCTTTAATATTTACCGTAATATTCTCCCCTGACCGGCTGACTGTATGCTGCTGCGCACTGATCGAAGGTGTCGGCTTAAACGCGGCACGAAAGATTATATCTGTTCCATCGCTGATGCCGCCTAAAATGCCTCCTGCATGGTTCGTCTTTTTGCGCAGCCGTCCGTTTTCGTCATAATAAAATGCGTCGTTGTGGTCGCGTCCTCTGGCACGGGCTGCTTCAAAACCGTCTCCGACTTCAAATCCTTTTACCGCACCGATCGAAAAGACTGCTTTTGCCAGCTGTGCATCCAGTTTGTCAAAGACAGGCTCTCCAATGCCTGCAGGAACGCCCGAAATCACACATTCTACGACCCCGCCCGACGAATCCTGTGCGCGCATGCATTCATCTAAATACGCCTGTGCCTTCGACGCTGCCGCCGCATCCGGCATATAAAGCGGATTTTCATTGATCTGCACTGCATCAAAGCGGGATGCATCGATCGATACAGGGCCTATGCTTTTTACATATGTTAAAAATCGAATGTCCAGCATGCCAAGCAGCTTTGCCGCTGCCGCACCTGCCGCTACACGGCCGATTGTCTCACGTGCCGAGGAACGCCCGCCGCCGCGGTAATCACGAAAACCGTACTTTGCATCAAATGTGTAATCTGCATGTCCCGGACGATAATAAGAAGCAATCTCACTGTAGTCTGACGAACGCTGGTTTTTATTATAGACGACCATCGAAATCGGCGTACCTGTGGTGCGCCCTTCAAAAATGCCGGACTGGATTTCTACCGCATCCTCTTCCCTGCGCGGCGTACTGTATCTGGACTGTCCGGGTTTTCTGCGGTCCAGATACTTTTGAATATCTGCTTCGCACAGCGCAAGTCCTGCCGGGCACCCATCGATCACGACGCCTACGCCTGTACCATGCGATTCTCCCCATGTAGTTATTTTAAATTTCGTTCCAAATGTAGAGCCTGACATAATGCCCCGTTCCTTTCTGTCTGTGAATATATAAATTACATGGCTTTTCCATAAAGCTATAACTCTATCCGTTCTGGAAAAGCCTTTTTGTGCATAATTCCCCACATTTTATCAATATAAGAAAGTGTATAGAAATTTTCATAATAATGGTAGTAAAATGCTCCCTTTAAGGTCATTTTATAAATGATATCCCCGCTGTCCACGCTTTTGTGCTGCGTTACAAACCCCAGTCTCCTGGCAAGAAAAAGCTCCAGTCCATACATTTTTTTGAGCGGTACTCCAAAAAAGCTTTCAAAATCAGCAGCACTGACTTTTGTACTGTAAGCAGTCCAAAATAAATAGTACACCATGCGCTGGCGCAGTGAAAAATGCAGCGTCAGTGAAGTAGCCGGCTGTCCCTGGTTGATCCTTCTGCAGTACTCTTCTACAGAAAACGTATTGATTTTAAACTGCTCACGCAGCAGCGTAGTTGCCGAACAGCCAAATCCAAGAAAATTATCTCTTGTCATAGAAGAATACCGGGCATTTTGTTCACTGGAAAAAGTCCAGATCGACGTACGGATATAGCCCTGATCCAGACAGTAATTTGTGATTTGATTCAAAAGCTCATATTTTTTCCGCTTAGGCATCACTCTTACAGTACTTGGCGTAAACGTAAAATCGATAAACGGATAAACTGCGACATGATTTGCCCCATACTTGAATGCCAGGTCAATGTCTGCTTTCAGGTCCTCAAATGTCTGCTCCGGCAGCGCAAAAATCAAGTCAATGGAAACTGTTTCAAAAGGAACTGCCCGCAGCATGTCCGATAATACAGCGCCGTCTACCGCGTCCCGTCCTAAAACAGCCTGATGCTTATTCTGAAATGACTGAATGCCTATGCTGATTTTTGTTACCCCGGCTTCTTTTAATTTCTGCAGGGTAGGAATATTTACATTATCTGGGTGCAGTTCTACGCCGATTCCTTCTGTAATGATAAAATACCTGCCGGCCACATCAATAATCTCTTTCAGCCGTCCTGCTGCAAGAGCCGGGGTACCGCCGCCAAAATATAAGCTGGTAACTGTTTTTTCTGCCGTTTCCCGCTTTTTGTGCCATATGAATCTCTTTGATCAGGGCATCGATATAACGGCCGCATAACTCCTCGGAATATACCGTCTTACAGTATGGACAGAAGCTGCAGAGGCTTCTGCAGAACGGTATATGAATATACAGCCCTAACTGGCCACAGTCTTCATAAGAAAGCTGCGTATCGTATTCATTTGTAAAAACAAACGGCTTTACAGAACGCGTCAGCCACATTCTCGTCAAATTTGTAATAATTCCCATATCGGCCTCAGATATATTTTAAATATGTATGCAGCATTTCTAAAATGACTTTTACATTGCCGCGAAATAATAGTGTATACTCAGCCACAAAAAAGTATCCGCAGTGTGCACACAGGCCTGGTATTTTGATACAGCGCCCGCAGACACTCAGCTCTCCGTTTTCAATTACTACACACTGATGACACGGCGTAGGAAAACGATTGCGGATTAAGTATGGAAACGCACTTTTCAGATTAAAAACCGGCGCACCTTCTGCCATCATCTGTGCGATTACCCGGCAGCACGCTGCCTTTTCTTTCCGGCTCAGCGCCAGTTCTTTTGTATCCGGGTAAGGTGTATGAAAATTAAAGGATACTGCGCGGACATTCGGCATACGCTCTGCTGTCTTACACACATGCCTGACTACATTTTTGTTGATCTGATTAATGGCCATATAAAAGCAGATGTTGTCGGATGTGGCATGGGTGACATTTTCCATAATCGTATCATATGTATCACCCCTTATTTTGTTATGCTGCCTGCGGTTTCCATCCAGGCTCAGCAGGATCAGGTCTGCTTCGGGCAGATCGATAGGAAACGTGCCATTTGTCACTACATTCACAATCAAAAATCCCATCTGCTTTGCTTCGATTACAAGATCACGCAGGTTCTTTCCTCTATCCTGCCACAGGAACGTCTCACCGCCGCAGAAAAACAAAATGCGCACTCCCAGATCATACAGCCTGCGCATTTCCTTTTTGATTTCTTTATACGGATAAATGACAGCAGTAACATTATTGACAGAACAGTGCCTGCATTTTAAATTACACCGGTCTGTCAGTATGACTGTACCTAAAATAGGCTCCTGCTTTCGCAGCAGCACCGTTTTGATTCCAAATCTGGCAAAATATAAAAAAGAAGTCATTTTCATAGCTGCTGCCCCCTTTCCGCAGGCCCGTTCTGTGCCTGCAGAATATGCAGAAACTTTTCATTGTAAGCATATGCACCTGTACAAGTATTTGCACTTGAGTATACATATGCACCTATACAAATACATGCACTTGAGCATACATATGCACTTGAGTATACATATGCACCTACACAAATACATGCACTTGAGCATACATATGCACCTGCGCAGGCATATGCATCTGAGTAAACATATGCTCTTGAGTGTACATATGCTCTTGAGTAAACATAGTATATCACATCGATACAATGAAAACAACAGACATTTCCCTGCACAGACCAAAAGCAGGAAGAAGCTCCGGTGTTTTCCCTCCCGACCTTCTTCCTGCTTTTTTCTATGCAGCGGTGCATTTTATTATGCAGCAGCACTGCGGTTGACCATACAGCACTGTATTGACTTTTGAAGCTGATTCACAGTTATTTCATTTTATGCCCTGAATCTATACACTATACTGCCTTTTTCTATGCCTATACTACTAAGAATGTACATGTACCAGGTGCCAGCTCTACATTTCCTGCCGGCTGAATCTCAGGCTTGAGCTGCGGCAGTGCATTGCCCTCTCCAAGCACAAGCGGATTTCCATTCAAGGTCATTACTTTTGCCCTTACCTTGCCGCCTTCACCTGCCAGCGTATAACGCTCAGCCTCTTTTGGAAGTTCTACCGTAGTTGTTTCCGTCAGTGAGTTATTGATAATCAGATAAACAGCTCCGTCTTTTCCGTCCTTTCTGGAATGAACATATACATGTGCACCCTCGCGTACCGGTTCTCCAGAATCATATACTGTCTCGCCCATCAGCCTGTTCCACAGAAGCACTGCGAAGTAGTTTGGACGAGGATCAAATACCTCTCTTGCAAGGAAACCATAATCTGATGAAGCCAGCGTATTATGGAAAATAACACCGTTTGTGAGTGAGGCAAACCCGCCAAGCTCATTCAGCGTACGGAACACATCTAAAAAAGTAGAAGCCCATGTGTCTCCGCCTCCGCCTGCATCTCCTGATTCTGTCACCCACATTTCACCGCCCGGACAATACTTATCCCGCATAGGAACATAAGTACGGGTAAAATTCATAGCCGTATCCAGATATGCCTCTGATAAAGCTTCATCTGCCAGCCAGTGTGCATTCGGCATCACAGATGCAAGGCGCTCTGATACGCCGTTATAATAGTGATAACTAAATACATCCAAAGGCTCTGTCGTTCCTTCTACAAGATCAGCGCAATTACATGTATGCATTACGAGATTTTCAACTCCGCCGCCTTTTCCAAACGAAATATTGTCGCCGCCGGTAGTACTCGGGCCGACGCAGAGACAGTCTGGATAATTTGCCCGAAGCCATTTGAAAAACAGATCCTGATCACGGCGGTAATGAGCCGGTGTGTACCCTTTCGGGAATCCGGTATCTTCCATCATATTGGGTTCATTTGCAAACTCTGCTGCATCAATCGGCACACCGTATTCTCTGCTTAAAGAAAACAGTTTTTCTGCTTCTGCCGGATGCCATGGCTCTTCTGCTGAATGCAGCCCCGGACAGTTTGCCACCGAAACAATAAGCTTTGCCCCGATTGCCTTAACAAAATCAAGGACACCGATCCACTGCTCTTTGGTCAGTACATTCAAATATCCCTCAGGGACCTTTCCGCCTGTAGTACCATCAAAATCATAGTATGTCTTTGTAGCCCATGTACCTGATACCCTTACCCATGCAGGCCCTAATTCTTTTGCAAGGCTGCGCAGTTTTTCGTTATATAAGTCTATCGGCGCATACACCTGCATCAAATCTTTATACATTGCCGCAATGCCTTCTGATGACGGTTCTACATGAAATTCTTCCGTCCCTTCCACCTGCTCCGGTGTATATGCTTTCCAGAATGTACCTCCAGTAACCTCCGCAAATTCTACATTGTAAGACATCAGCATTGGATTCATGTTCCGAAGTGATTTTAATGCCTCCGGGTTTAATCTAATCTGTTCGGCCATAGCAATGATCCTCCTTTTAATCGTAAAATTTCCCCTCAATTTTCAAGCATGCTCTGCTGCCTGCTTGAGTTAATTTGAAATACACAGTTTTTTGTATCAACGTATTTATTATAGCTTGTTTTTCCTCCGTTTTATATAGATAACTTTAGCAGTTTTCATATAATTTTTAGCAGAATCGCATAAAACGTGTATACAATGACAATTTTATTCTGATATTTAAATCTCTTTGCTTTATACTGTTCTTTTATCAATGCTCATTTATCAAACTGCTTATATAATAACACTTTTTATTTATAGTACTTTTATTTATACTTTTATTTATAAATATTCTTTGCTTTTTAAATATTTTATATATATTTTTTTCTTTATAATATGCTTTTGTGTAAAATATTTTTCCTTATAGATACCCTTTGCTTTTTAATATTCTTTGCTCTTTAAATATTCTTTACTTTACAAAAAAATTGACATACACTACACATTATGCTACAATATTTTTCCATCACAAATCAGCTAAATACCTTACCTGCGGTATTTCTTTGGCAAAATCCAAAGACAGCAGACCGTCTTGGCAAGATGTTTCACGCATTACTACCAGGAGGACGCCGACATGATCACTCTCGAACATGTAAGCAAGACATATAAGGTCTCTAAACGCGATGCCGGATTCAAATCGGCATGGAAATCTTTCTTTCACCGGGAATACGAATACATACATGCACTCGATGATGTATCCTTTACCATTCAGGATGGCGAGATGGTAGGCTACATCGGGCCAAATGGTGCCGGAAAAAGCTCTACGATCAAGATTTTAAGCGGTATTCTCATCCCTGATCAGGGTCTGTGCCAGATCAACGGAATCACCCCATGGAAAAATCGAATCAGGCATACCAGAGGCATCGGGGTTGTCTTCGGACAGCGCACGCAGCTTTGGTGGGACGTTCCTGTAATTGATTCCTTTGAACTATTAAAAGAAATCTATCAGATTGATACAGCCTCTTACAGGCAGAATCTAGACCGGCTTACCGAAATGCTGGACTTAGCGCAGCTGCTGAGGACACCGACCAGACAGCTTTCCCTCGGACAGCGGATGCGCTGCGAGGTTGCAGCCTCTCTGCTGCATAATCCAAGCATACTGTTTCTGGACGAGCCTACCATCGGCCTTGATGCCGTATCGAAACTGGCTGTCAGGGATTTTATCCTGCAGCTGAACAAAGAGCAGAATACTACCGTTATTTTAACTACACATGACATGTCTGACATTGAGGCACTGACAAAACGGATTATCCTGATCGGCAGAGGGAAAATCCTTTTGGACGGCACGATCGAAGACATACGCAGAGACTGTGACAGTACAGAAGAAGCCCTGGCTGCTTTTTACCAAAGCCACGGAATATAAATTGAAATATAACCTGCTCAGGGAGGTAAATAACTGTTAAAATAAAATTATAAAAAGTTATAAATATATGTTGGCTTTTATAACTTTTATTGATAGAATAAAGTATAAACATTATAAGGAGAATTTAATTATGAGTAAATATTATTCTATCAATGAATTTTCAAAAATTTTAGGAGTTTCTGCTCAAACATTACGAAATTGGGATAACAACGGAAAACTTCATCCACATCATACTTCAAGTAATGGCTATAGGTATTATTCACATGAGCAGTTAAATCAAGTTATGAATATTAAACCAAGTCTTGACAGGATTACAATTGGTTATTGCAGGGTTTCAAGCAATAAACAGAAAGATGATTTGGAGCGTCAAATAGAAAACATGAAGTTATATCTAACCGCAAATGGCAAACCTTATGAGATTATAAGTGATATAGGCACAGGAATTAATTATAAGAAAAAGGGATTAAAAGAGCTTATTAAGCGTATATCTCAAAACAAGGTGGAAAAAGTTGTAGTTTTATATAAAGACAGATTACTAAGATTTGGTTTTGAATTGGTTGAATATATAGCGAGTTTATATAATTGTGAAATAGAAATTATTGATAATACAGAAAAATCAGAACAACAGGAACTTGTTGAAGATTTAGTACAAATAATAACTGTATTTAGTTGCAAATTACAAGGCAGACGTGCAAATAAAGCAAGAAGACTTGTAAAGGAATTAATTGAGGAAGGTGGTGAAGATCATGATAAAAACAATTCGAGTAATGTTACTGCCAAACAACAAACAAAAGACGAAGTTATTCCAATATGCTAATACAGCCAGATTCGCTTATAACTGGGCATTAGACAAAGAACAGGAGAATTATAAAAATGGCAGAAAGTTAATATCTGATGGAGACTTACGGAAAGAATTTACACAATTAAAGAAAACTGAAGAATATGGCTGGCTGAATAATGTTTCAAACAACGTAACAAAACAAGCAATTAAAGATGCTTGTGATGCATATAAACGGTTTTTTAAAGGCCTTGCAAAATTTCCAAAGTTCAAGAGCCGCAAACATGCCACTCCATCATTCTATCAGGATAATGTAAAAATTCAATTTACGGACACGCACGTAAAAGCAGAAGGATTTGCAGATTCAAAAAAGAAAAACAAACAAAAATTAAATTGGATAAAACTTGCTGAACATGGCCGTATACCAACTAGCTGCAAATATATGAATCCCCGTATCAAATATGATGGCCTTAATTGGTATATAACAGTTGGTATTGAGTGTGAAGATTGTACTGCCCTTCCTTCTAATGAAGGCATTGGAATTGATTTAGGAATTAAGGATTTAGCAATATGTTCTGATGAACATAAATATCAGAATGTAAATAAGGCTCAAAGAACTAAGAAATTAGAAAAAAGAAAACGCAGGCTGCAACGTTCAATCTCAAGAAAGTATGAGAAAATAGGTAATTGCGAAACAAGTTCAAAATCTTGATTCCAATAGGGCAAAGGC
>CAJUHV010000030.1 GCA_910586445.1 uncultured Eubacterium sp. | reverse complement strand
ATCCTGGCTAAAGTATAGCAGGCTTTTGGAGTTATTCCCAAAAGCCTAATTGAAGCTTAAAGGAATCGTTTCACATTTTTATAAAAATACAGTATAAAATAAGGTTATTTCCACATAATACATCCTGTATTGAAAAGACATTATCTAAGAAAGAGGTACGACATTATGATTTTAACAGAAAAAGAAACTACTGCAATTAAAGATCTCCAGACACAGGAGCAGAGCTGTATTGAAAAATACAATAGATACAGTTCAGAAGCAAAGGACACTGTATTAAAGGATCTGTTTAAGAGCCTGGAAAAAGAAGAACAGGAGCACTACCAGTCACTCGGCAAAGTGCTGTCTGGATCTGTGCCGACCTGCAACTGCAACGACTACAGCGGCAAAAACTATGATCCGCAGGCAACCTACAGCGCGCTGACTGAAAGCAACGATAAGAAAAATGACTGCTTCTTGGCAACCGACTGCATCGGAACGGAAAAAATGGTTTCCTCTGAATACAACAGCAATGTATTCAAGTTCTCAGAACCAAGCCTGCGCAAGCTGCTTGCAGATATCCAGATCGAAGAGCAGAATCATGCAGAAATGCTTTATAAGTATAAGACTGTGAACGGCATGTCATAAGCAGCCTGCAGCCAGCGAAAAAACCTGCCCGCGATATTATGATCTGGGCAGGTTTTTGTATGGCATGAACTTCTAAAATTCACTTTTTTAGGCAGCAGGCGAAAAAGACCTGATCAAATCCTCTACCGCAGCGATCTGATTATTATCATACACTAAAATATCAATAAATAGTTTATCCTCGGATAAATAAAAATAATGTACCTCGTCCTTATTGGAATCTTCTCCATTGATCTGTTCAGCGGCGGATAATTCTACATTTACAATGACTTTATGAAACTCATCCTCCTGCTCCGTTAACAGAATTTCTTCAGACTCTATGCCTGCATGCATGCCAATCCAGTTCGCAACAATTTTCTCTATATTATCACCATATTGAAAATCTTCTGCTGCCTCAACTGCAGCTATTTTTTTATTGTCAAAAACAACAGCAGTGTTCATTCCTTCTTCTTTTACAGTATAATTTTCCGGCAGTATCAAACTGTAGTGCTCGTTTGAATATAAATTTTTTTGGTTTACATTTTTTTGGTCTGCATTACTTTGAACTAGATTATTTTTTATCACAAATAATATGGCGATTAGCAGAACTATAAAAATGGCTGATACAGCAGGCAGGATTTTGCTCCGGCCAATTTTGTTATGCATATTACTCTCCCTTCTATCAAGTTGATTTTCACTTTTGAATTTATCTAATTTTATTATTATATCATATTTTTATACAGCAGGACATTTTATTCTTAAACGTCGCTTTTGATGCAGTTAACGTTAAAATAAAAATAGCTTTGATCCCCTATTCTATGCTATAATTTACATATATTTTAAATCAGGATCATCAGACCACACATTTTCAATTACATCCGCAAAAATGCAGGATATTATTTTTTAGTATATATGATATTTAAGAATTATTAAGATTTTTGTAAGATCGCATGTAAGATTTTTATTTTATCCTATATCCATCAAATACCTAACAGATGGGAAGGAGAATATAAAACATGAACAAATTAACTTCAAAAATTACAGCCGTTTTCATCTCAGCTGCACTGGCCGTCATGCCAGTCTCTTATGCAGAACTTACAGCAGGCCCTGACACTGCCATGGCAGCAGAAGTATCTGCGGCAGGCAGATCCTGGAAAAAATATGTCGTAAAAGCTGACCAGCTGAATGTACGCTGCGGCCCCGCTATAAGCTATGCCGTGATTGGATCACTGGCACGCAGTCAGAAAATAAATGTAATATCGATCAGCGACGGCTGGGCCAAAATAAAATTTCAAGGATGTACCGCATATGTATCCGCACAATACCTGTCAAAACCAAAAAAACACAATGCCGGATAAAACCGCGTCGGCCTGTACCAGACTAAAAGTACTGCTGCATGTGCCTGTGATCACTGCTATCTATTTTCTTACAATGTATTTCAGTGACACGGCACTGGCGGTCTGCCGCCCGGGCATATGTGCAGTCACGCTTTATATATGTATGAACTTATGCAGCATGCTCGCAGTCATACACCTTTACTCCAAATACATCTTAAAAAGTACTTTTGGAGAAATGTATCTGGCAAAGCCAGGCCCCGGCTTAAAATGGTGTATGGCTGCTCTGCTGCTGCCTGCAGCGGAGGATCTTTTTTATTTGATGTTTATAGACGGCAGGCTGGAGACCCATGGTCTTTTCCAGCCCGGCCTTGTAACTGTCTTATACACAGATCTTTTCAGCAGCGGGCTGCGGACTGCTGTTTCGGATGGACTGCTGTTCCGCGGACTGGCGCTGTTCATTTTCCAAAAAGGGTTTCAGAAAAAATATGCTGCACTGCTTTCAGGCATATTGTATGCAGTCATGCCGCTTCTGCCAGTCTATGGATCACCATGGTGTTTCCAAGGGATGCTTCAGCAGTCTGCCGCTTTGCTTTTACTAGGTTTTGCACTGGCACTGGTGACGCTTGGTACCGGATCGATCTGGCCGTCAGTCGTAATTCACGCTGCATACAACATATTGTCCGGCGATTCTCATATAATACATATCGGCATAGAGCAGACTTATCCTGCCCTATGCACCTATACACTGCTAAGGGATGACTGGCTGACTGCCGGCATTCCAAGCCCCGACAGCTTGTATACAGCCCTGCCGTCTATGTTCGTCTTTGTCATAATTATTTTATTTTTCATACGTAAGGAGTCCCTATGGAATACTGCCAGATACTGATTGTTGAAGATGATGCCGATATCCGTGAAGGTGTCCGCATATTATTGGAAGGAGAAGGCTATCCGGTCGAAGAAGCTGAAAACGGGTTTATCGGCCTTCAAAAGCTTACACATGGCTGCGGCCTTGTCATTCTGGACATTATGATGCCTGGCATATCCGGGATCAAAACATGTGAGGAAATAAGAAAAATATCCAACGTACCTATTTTATTTTTGACTGCAAAAGGACAGGAATCTGATAAATTAATCGGGTTTATGGCAGGCGGAGACGATTATCTTGTTAAGCCGTTTTCTTATGCGGAGCTGCTGGCGCGGGTAAAAGCACTGATCCGCCGCCACGCGGTATACGATAAGCAGACAGCCGATGACCCTAACAGCCTCCCAAAATGGCAGGAATGCCGGGGCTTGCGCGTACATACCGCACACAATCACGTAATCCTAAACGGAACAGAACTAAATCTGACAGAACTCGAATACCGGCTTTTACTGCTTATGATGCAGTATCCGAACAAAACCTTTTCGATCAAAAATCTATACGAAAGCATATGGGAGGAGCCGTTTATCTATACATCCGGCAACACTGTAATGGTGCATATCCGCAGGCTGCGCAAAAAGATCGAAGAAGATCCGCAGAATCCAAAATACATTGAAACCGTATGGGGAAAGGGGTACCGCTTTGGCAGATAAATGTTTTACGCGCAGCCTGACCGGCAAAATGGTACTGCGTCTGCTGCGGGGCCTGTCTGCCGGCATTTTCCTTATATTTTTCCTGTATCTTGGCAGTTCAAATTTTTTACAGCAGTATTTCTTTTCATCAGGATATTTTTATGAGCAGGAATGTGAACGGATGCGCAGCTTTCAAAAATATGTTTCTGCCAATCAGCTGGAGGCTTCAGATTCCGATCAGCTGCGAAGCTGGGTGCAGGAACGAAACATTTTGGAATTTACCGTATCAAGAGGCAGATGGCTGCTGTTCGACATCTCTATTGCAGGCCATATTATGCCCGGCAGCAAAGAAATCAACCGGCATACTTTTAAGTTTTATCATACCATCTCTTTCGCTGACGGAAATGCAGATGTATGTATTTACGAAGGAACTGATCGAAAATATTATTACCTGCTGCTTGGCATTTCAATATTTTTAGGATTTTTGGCATTTATCGGAATCTTTGTAACAGGCATGAAGGAGGATGTCACGTATATCCAGTGCTTGGAACAGGAAGTCAGCCTGATCACACAGGGAAATCTGCAAAAGACTGTTACCGTAAAGGGACAGGATGAGCTGGCGCAGCTGGCCCTGGGCTTGAACATTATGAGAGAAGCTCTGCATGAAAAAGAGCTGATTGAAAAAGAGCTGCGTACTGCCCAGGAAAAGCTGGTGCTTGGAATGTCCCATGATCTGAGGACTCCGCTGACCGGCCTGTTTACTTATATGGAAATACTTCGAAAACAAGGACAGGAAGGCGCTGTTCAAAAGGAATACATAGACAAGGCTTATGATAAAATCGTGCAGATAAAAAATCTTTCTGACCAAATGTTTGAATACTTTTTTATCCATTCACACGAAGTCATTACACTCGAACCGCCGGAAGAAATTGCCAGCGCTTTTCGAGATTATTTATCCGAAATGTGCGCCCTTTTGGAATGCAGCGGATTTTCCGTCGATGCCGGCCGGCTGGAATGGAGGCCTGTCTGTGTACAGGTAAATACCGATTATCTGGGCAGGATTGTGAACAATATCTTATCGAATATCGAAAAATACGCCAGCCCTGACGCTGAAGTACAGATACAGATTATTTATGAGCCCGGCCAGGTCGGCATATGTATCCAAAACGGCATTGCTGCACCGGATCAATATGTTGAGGGCACCGGGCTGGGCATAAAAAATATATCGTTTATGATGCAGCAGCTGGCCGGAAAGGCTGTGATTCATAAGACAGAGCATATATATCAGATTGTACTTTATTTTCCATTACGGGACTGCTGCAGCAAAGACTGCACATACAAGATATAGCATTCATTCGAAAACGAATTCTGCTATATCTTGTACACATTGAAGCTTCTCTTTATCCGCTGCATCTGCTACTGCTTGATGAATTTTACGTTCTTTCCCTGTCCTTTATTTTTAAACAATTTCTTATACGCAGAAAGCTTTTTAGCCGGTACCTTCATCCGGGCATTCTTGCTGATTCCCTTAAATACATCTGCGCCTATCGTTTTCAGCTTTACAGACTGGATTTTAATGACGCTCAGCTTCTTACATCCCTTAAACGCCTTGTTTCCGATTTTCGTAACACTTCTGCCCATTGTTACTTTCGTAAGATTTTTACATCCGCCAAACGCAGATGCGCCGATTGTCTTTACGTTTTTACCGATTGAAACACGTTTTATATCTGCGTTTTGAAACGCGCCTTTTTCAATGGATGTCACTTTAAAACGCTTTCCGTCGATCGTAATGGTATCCGGTATTTTAACATAAGCAGTACTGCTGTCGGCACATCCTGTTATAGCAACTTCCTTTCCGCCCGCTGTCTTATATTCATATGTACCGTCAAAGACTGTTTCGCCCTTACCTGTACTGCTGTCTTCGCTATCATCCTCTGTTTCACTGCTGCTGTCTTTGATGCCTTCATCTGTTTCGTCATTTGTTTCATCATTTATTTCGTTATCCTCTGGCACGTTATGACTGCTGCCATCTGACGATTCTGTGCCGCTGCTGCCCGGTGTCTTGTCACCGCTGTCTTTTGACGGTTCTGTGCCGCTGCCCGGTGTTTTGTTATCGCCGTCTTTTGACGGTTCTGTGCCGCTGCCCGGTGTTTTGTTATCGCCGTCTTTTGACGGTTCTGTTTTTCCTCCGCCATCCCCGATACGCAGTGTAAATTCTTTTTTCACGCTTGGATCGTATTTTGCATATATTTTTACATCCGCACTTCCATTTCCTTTTATCGTAATCGTGCCTGCATACCGATTTTCTTTCGGGTATGATACGGCAGCAACAGACGGATCGGAAATCTCTATTGCAAACTCTTTATTATCGATCGTTTCCTGCGTACTAAAGCAGGATACCTCGATTTTGACCTCATCGCCTATTTTATATGTAACCGGTTCATATGTGCCCGATCCGTTTCTCCACCACGTGACCTTCGTAATAGCTGTCGGCAGTGTCAGCTCCTCTGTGTACCCGCATTTTGAACATGTTTTTGTGGTTCTTCCGGCACCCGGCTGTGCCTGCCTGATCAGATAGTCATGCCCGCCGACATCTGTTACGGATACGGTATAGGTTTTGGACAGCGCCGGGTTATCAGCCGGATATATGGTAACGGTTGTCTTACCGGTATGAACCATATGCATGATTCCTGAGCTGTTTGTTTTTTGTTCATAGGATAATACAGACGGATCTTTAATGTCAAAAACAAACTGGTCTCTGTCTGCATACTCAGAAGCTGTCCGATAACGGATCGAGATTTCTACATCCTGCCCGGCTTCATACGTCTGATTGTAAGTAGTATTTACTTTATTGCCGACCCGCCAGCTTACTGTATCGATCTCCTTTGCTCCTGTTATCCGGCACCTTGTGCATACGCCATCTACAAAGCTGTGGCCGAGTGCAGGAATCTGGTTTTCTATTTTCTTATAACCGCACTTCGTACATGTATACACGGTACCGCCGCTCTCTTTGCATGACGCTTCTTTTCGCTCTCCCTGCCCATATTCATGTACAGTACATGCCTGATACTGCTGCTCCCTGAGCTGATCCAGTTTTTTCTGCGCAGCGTCTGTCAGTGCCTGCAGCGCATTTAAATCAACTGTCGCATAGTATTCATTAAATAATGCCTCAAATTCATCGATCGTGTAGATTGCAAACCGCTCTGTCAGATTTGAGCTTTTTGTAGCACTGTAGCAGCTTGTCCCGCCATAGTCTGTATACCCGATTCCCATAACCTGATCCACAGACCAGAAAAGATTTGTATAATGCCCTACTGTTTTGCGCTGTGAATCTGCGAGATTTTCTATCGCTTCTACATCCGACTCCCTGCTGAGCACACTTATTCCAAGGCTTTCCTTCAGGCTGTTAAATACGCCGATTTCACTGCGCCACAGATTCGCAGGGCTCATAGAACCAAATGCCAGGTTTTCACAGGAGATCTGAAGCAGTGAATGCCTCTTGAGTCCTGCAGCACGGTCTGCCCCTGTCTGTGTGATTGCCATCAAATAAAAATTTGTTCTGCCGGGATTTCTATGCATTTCCCCTACATAATTTTGATCTTCTTCCCGGATCGTATTTACGCTTCTCAAAATAGGAAATGACCTTTTCGTATTTTTTAATGAAACCGCGTCGTTTTCATCCCATACACAAGTAACCATGTTGTTTCTTTTCGCAGGAAGTCCGGTATCGTCTCCTCCCTGCCATTTTGAAAAATTCTCTTCACAGGCCTTAATCATGATTTTTCTTGCCTGTTCCAGATCATACTTCTGCAGCTGCGTCAGATCACTTTTGGCAAGCATCCAGTCAATAAAGCCTAATGATCCCTGCTTAACTCTCTCTTCAGCAGCCTTCTGCCGTTCTTTTGCCTCATTCAGCTGCGCTTCTGCTGCCAGAATCTGGCTGTCAATGTCCTGCTGATTTTCTGCTGCAAAGCCTGGATCTGACGGCATCATCAGGCCGATGCACAGCAGCATGATCAGCAGCTTTTTCATAAACTGCCATGGTTTTCTTTTTACAATTTTTTGCATTGCGATTTGAAACCTCCTTTATAATTGAGTTTATCTTTACTTTTTAAGTATATCATATTGTTGATATTTATCAACAATATAAGTATAAATTGCCTGCTATTATCTACAAACTATTATTTATATATAGAATGCATCGCAGCTGCATGTTATAATACCAGTAAAATTAAAGTCGCTTAGAAATAATGTGGAGGAACCAATATGGCTACACTTACGAAACAGAACCGGTATACATTTGCCGACTATCTTACCTGGGAAGAAGACGAGCGTATCGAAATCATACATGGCGAAATATTTCTGATGTCTTCTCCTTCCAGCACGCATCAGGAAATCAGCATGGAGCTTTCCAGACAGCTTGCAAACTTTTTGGAAGGAAAGCCATGCAGGGTCTATCCGGCTCCATTTGATGTACGTCTTTTTGAACAAAACGGCGATACGCCGGAGCATATAGATACTGTAGTAATACCAGACATATCTGTAATATGCAGCAAGAATAAAATAGATGAAAAAGGGTGCAAGGGTGCACCAGACATGATCATAGAAATACTGTCCCCGTCATCCCTGCGCAATGACAGGCTTATAAAGCTGCGCTTATATCAGCAGGCAGGTGTACGTGAATACTGGATTGCAGATCCCAAAAATAAGACGGTGCAGGTATTTTTATTAGACAATAACGGCATCCTCCGTCCGCATGAGGATTACGGACGGACAGATCCCGCTAAGGTGAACATACTTGAGGGCTGCTTCATAGAACTAGAGAAGGTTTTTTTGGAACAATAGACGCAGCTCAGGATATCTCTGCCCTCGGCGAGCGTTTCCACACAAGAAACAGCAGAATCCCAGATACAGCTCCAAGAAACAGATATGACTGTATCATCGGCATATAATTATACTCTTCTCCTGACCACACCTGATAAAAATCTCTGTTTATATAGGTAACAGGGAGCATTCTTGCGACTGCCTGTGCCCATTTCGGCAGATCTGCATATTCGACGCCCATCATGCCGCTAAAAATCATAAATGCAAAGTAAAGCATCATGCTGACGCAGTACGTCCTTCCAAAACTGCGGCATATACAGGCAACCCCATGTGCCAGAGCCAACAGTATTACGCTGAGCACGAGTATGCTCAGAAAATAACTGACTACGCCGGATGCTGCCGGCTGTTCAAGATCTGACACTCCGTATCCAACAGCAAAGAAAATCCCAAAAGAAACCGTAATAAATATTGCCTCTGAAATCGCCCTGCTGCACAGCATGCTGCTGCCCCTGATCCCAAACAGCTGCATCCGCTCTGGTATGCCTTTATCCAGCTCCTGTGCATAGCAGACCGCATATCCCATCAATATCGTTGCCATAGGAATCAGCGTCCCCATTCCCAGATAAACCGACGTCGCTATCATTCCGGCAAGGGAAGGATCGTTAACCTCTGATACGGCTACCATAGTGATCAGCTCAGCCAGGACAACCGGCAGCCCGACTCCAAATATATGTACATACGGATTGCCTGTTACGTTACGCAGTTCAAAAATAATCATCTGCATTGTTATCATTTTTCTCTTTTTATTCTGCATGATTTACCTCCATAATACTGCCGCTGTTTTCATAAGCCTGCTTCGCATTCATATAAATGCACTCGATGTCATTGTTACTGCGCTTAAAATTCACATTCTGCCCGATCAGGCGGCTGGCAATGTCTGTCTCTTCTTCCATAGACATACAAGATAATGCGATCAAATGTGCAGGTGCTGCCAGCTTTCTGCAGCCCGATGACAGCCTTTCATTTTTCTCACTGGCCTCCATAACAATCACTGACCTGCCGCAGTATTTTTGAAACAGAGCTTCTTTGTATCCATAATCAACTACCCTGCCTTTTTCTAAAATCAGCAGTTTATCTGCCAGCTGCTCAAGCTCTTCGTAATAATGGGATACAATGCACAGGCTGGCCTCTTTTCCCTGATACCACTGTGCGAGTTTTTCTACTAATTTCTGCCTTGTCTCAAAATCCAGCCCCGAAGTCACCTCATCATAAAAGGTAAGCGGCGCATCCTGCATCAGGATCATGATAATCGTAAATCTCTGCTTCTGTCCTCCTGACAGCTTACTGTATTTCTTTTTCAGGCATCCTTCAAATTCAAAATAATGGATTAATTCCTGCAGCTTTGGATCTTTGGCTATTTTCGTCTGTAAAATGGCCTCCATAACATATTTCACGGGCATATTATCTGTATACTCATTAAACTGCATATGCACCGCTATTTCATTTCTTTTTATGCTGCTGCGCATAGTTCCTTTATAAGGCACAAGCCCCACAACACTTTTTACAAATGTACTTTTTCCTGCACCATTTGATCCGATAATTCCAACACGGTCTCCTTCTTCTATACAGATCGATCTCTGGATATCCAGCGCAGTACATGCTCCAAATTTCACCTTCAATTGATCAACTGTTAACAGCATATAAAATCTCCTTCCTGTCTTTTCCGGTCGCTGCCGATCATTTACGTAATGTTATTATACACAGCTGATGTGAAGTCCGTATGAAGCTCGCATGTAGCTTATATAGATTTAAAATCGAAACTGGATCACTGACTCTGCTCCGCCCTCTCTGTTTGCCACTGACAATTCGATATCTGACAGCTTCGCGTAATAGGCCGCTATATAGAGACCCAGTCCATGTGACCGGCCCTCATGGCTGCCCCTGACAAACGGTTCAAAAATATGCTCCAAAATTTCCTGCGGAATATCCGCTCCCTGATTCCAGACTGCTATTTTCTGCGCCTGCACCAAAATACGGATCTGTGCGCCTTCCGGCGTATAGTTTACGGCATTTGACAATATATTATCCAAAATCTTAGACAGTACATCCCGATCTGCACGGACATATGCCTTCTGGTCCCCTTCCAGTATAATCTGCAGCTGCTTGTCACAAGCCGCAACTGAATAAACTGCCAGAAGTGACTGTACCAGTTCATACAGCCCGATTTCACATAGATTGAGATTCTCATGATTTTGGTGCAGCGACAGTATTTCTTCCACCATCCTGCGCATAGAAAGCAGCTGTTCTTTTACCTTTGGCAGATAGATCTGTGTTTCTTTATATTTACCAATCTGATTGATCATGCCGTCCAGCAGCAGGAGCGCAGCCGTAATTGGTGTTTTCAGCTGATGGCTTGAGGCACGCATAAATACTTCCTGCCTTTTATTTTCTTCTAAAAGCACCTGATTCATATCTTCCAGCTTCTGATAAACCGGCTGCACGATTCCGCCGGAATATACCTGTGAAAAGATCAGCGTTATTACCAGAATGACTGCCCCGAGCATGGGAAGGCTCTGCATGACAACCGGCCTGATCTCCTCCATTTCCGGCGTGACAACCGGCAGGATTGAACACACAATCCCGTCCACTGTATACTCGATCACCAGATAATTTGTATACTTATTTTCATAGTTTTCCACACTGGCCTCTAGTACCGCCTTACGGTCAGATAGACTATGTACTTTAAATAATTCGCTGTTATATAATTTAGATTTATGATCAGGCTGAATAAATTCGATTTTAACGGGCAGCTTCACATATTCGGCAGAGATATCAGACAGCTTGTTCTTCCATTTATTGATCTGCTTATAAAACCTGCTGTCCGCAAAACGAAGCTCCATTTTCCCGGCACCAGAATCCGCTTCTTTAGAATCTGCCTTTGTGCTGCCCAGCCCTTCTGACTGCAGCGATTTTATAAACTTCTGAAGCTCTGTCAGCAGCGCCTGCGTTTCATGTTCTACTGCCGTGATCTTCATAGAAACTAATTTTGTTGCCACCTCAATATCTGGGCCGCTGAATGGGATTTTAACAGAAGCGCAGGCTGACGGATTTTTAACCTGTATGCCGTCATAAGACCCATGCTCCATAAATGCATTATGCTGCTCTTTGACAGCCTCTACGTTCTGCTCCTCTATATAATCTACATATAAAGAAGGCAGCATCCATGCGAAATATCCAATCAGAAACAGCATCATGACTGCTGCCAGCACCAGGCTGTAATATAAGTTTCTCTGACTGATCTTTTTCATAGATCTGCCTCCTTATCAAATTGATAGCCGACCCCGATAACGGTTTTGATATATGCTGCTGGCAGTTTTTTTCTCAGATTTTTGACATGCACATCAATGATTCTGTCATTGCCGATATAATCCTCATTAAATATACACATAATCAGCTGCTCTCTTGTAAATACACGGTTCGGCTCTTCATACAGTGTCTGAAGCAGCAGATACTCGCTCAGTGTCAGCGGCAGCTTTTTCCCTTTATAATAAGCACTGTAAGCCTCCTGCTGCAGGTAAATTCCGTCCGGTTTTTCGATATCGCTTTTATGCACGCTGCCTGCAGTCCTGCGCAGTACGGTTTCCATGCGCTTTAACAATATGATCGGAGATACCGGCTTTATAATATAATCGTCCGCATATAGGTTAAAAGCTTTTACCTGCGTCTTCTCATCCCCCAGAGCGGTCAGCATTATGACTGCCATATCCGGCTTCTGTTCACGTATAAACCGCAGCACCTCAAATCCGTCAATCCCAGGTACCATAATATCAAGCACTGCCGCATCAAATGCCTCTTCCTGCAGCAGGCTTACCGCCTGGTCTCCACGCTCAGCCTCTGTCACCTGATAGCCGGATATGGTCATATACTCCTTGAGCACCTCGCGTATGGTAGGTTCATCCTCTAAAAGCAGCACCTTCTTTTTTTCTTCTAAATACCGCACTAATTTTCCATGCTGTTTTGCATAATCAATCTCAGACCGCGTGCTTTCACCAATATAACCGCCGACATTAATTACAAATATTTCATCAGACATATCTATTTTCCGTTTATGCATATCATCCAGCATTTCCTTCGTTTTCGTCACCGTGCCTTCGTCCATGCCGTCCCATACTTCCGGGTCGCCCCCATGTCCAAACAGGCCGACTGAGATCACAATATACCCTTCCAGTGTCAGTGCTTTTTGTGCTTTTATAAATTCCTCCTTAAATCTGGTACTTCCACACAGTGTAACTACCGGATATTTTTTCTCCATTTTTCGTTCACGCTCCCTCTTGAATTCTTAGTTATCTCTATAATAATAGTTTATAAAATTTAATAAAAATGATACAGCTTGAAAATAAGATCCCCTTTTGTACCTTTCATTTCAAACCATATCATCTTAAAAATAACTTTATATTTAATTTTTATCCCAAAAAATACACCCTATTCTATAATTCCTAATTCTTGAATCCTGCCATAAATTCTTTCAAATACATGTTCCAGTCCCTGATAGCTCTTGCTTTTTGCAATCGCAATAAAGGCTTCTTCATTAAACTTGAGATCCGTATACTCCAAAAATTTAAATGCGAGTTCACGCAGCGTTTCCTTTGTATTAAACATCTGGCTGAGCGTATCTCTGGCATCACATTGAAAATAATCCGCCACAAGCGCGCAGTTAAAATCAAATAACGGAGCAAGATGCTCAATCACGCCTGTTTCATTATTCATCAGAAATCCGTAGTTCTGAGTATGCCGGTCTGTATTGATAATAATATAATCTAATACAGGAATGCACGCAAATTCACTGCCCCATCGTTCCAGACAGTATTCCCGGAAATCTATCCCTCGCCTTTTACAGTACTCGATCACTTCCCATGCCTCTATAAAGGAATGTTCTTCATTGACAAAATTCTGGCAGATTGAGACATACGCCGTACCGCTGGCTGTCTCTTTCACATCGCTGAGATATACAATGCTTTCGATCCCGTTTTCAAAACATTCTAAAATCTCAGACGCTAAAATTTCCATTCTCGTGTTCACATAATCATTCGTTTTATCGGATTTCAGCAGATACAGGCTGTCACCTAAATAAATCCATCCCTTGCGAAATAAGCCCTTTGTCGTCAGCTCCGGGCAGATCGGATTCGTCGTCAGCGTTGGACTGAATCCGGTCAGTGACAGGTCTATAATATCCCTCAGCTTGTTCTGCCTGATATTAATCTTCGACCAGTCTGTTATTTCATCATCTTCCTTTATCCAATAGCTGTCTATGATCGATACGCCCTTGCAGCTCACGCAGATATTTACCCTGTTATCAATAGAATCCACCTGAGGGATCTGAAACGCTGCATAGATCTGCTTTGCATTATCCCTGGACAGCGACAGCACCCTGCTGCTCAAATAATCCTTGACTGCCTGCACATTATGTAATATATCCTTTAACTTTGTGGAAATCCTTATATTTGACCGGAGACAGAATGGAAGGAGATCATTACGAATCACCTCTACCACAAAATCCTCCAGATTAAAATACAAGATTTCCGTATTCCTTAACATTAAATACATCTTTTATCACCGTTTAACTTCTCTAGACTATTCCTTTTTCTAATTGTCTGCTTCTATCCCGATTCTCTTCAGCTGCCCTGCCGCTTATTCACACGCCTGCCTTTCTTCTTGCCCTCATCCTGTTTGTTTTTCTTCCCCTTAGGCTCATCCTCTTTCTTCGCTTTTTTAATCTTCACTTTTTTATAACCGTTAATATCATACTTTTCTTCATATTCCTCAAAATAAGCGATATAATCCGCATTTTTGCGCTCTTTCATGCTCTTTATATATTCATGTGTGTCAAATTCTGCAAATCCTCCCAGCTCAATCATTGCCACTGCTACGTTCGAGCAGTGTGCTCCGATACGCTCCAGATTTGCCAGCAGGTCGTTAAACGCAAATCCCTGCTTCAGCTCACATTTTCCATGCTGCAGCCTTTTTATATGGCGCAGCTTTAATTCGTCACACAATATACCGATCAGCTCACGCAGCGGTTCTACCTTTGCTGCAGCCCTTCTGTCATCTTCCATAAAAGATGTAACTGTCAGTTCGACAATCTCGGATACTGCGGATTCTAAAACATCCAGCTCATATCTTCCTTCTTTTGAAAAATCAAAGCTCTTCTCATGCAGCTCGTTCGCCACTTTTGATATATTGCTGGCGTGGTCTCCGAGCCTTTCGAAATCGCTTAATGTATGTAAAAACTTAGATACCTCTGTATTCTGTGCAACCGTCATTTCACGGCCGGTCAGCTGCATAAGGTAGCTGCCCAGCTTGTCTTCATATTTATCGATCAGGTTTTCTTTTTCCTGTATCTGATTGAATTTTTCCTCTGTATACTCCGACAGCAGCTCTAAGGAATACCGGATATTTTTTTGTACTTTTCTTGCCATGCCGTTCATTGCCTGATGGCTCTGCGCGATCGCAAGCGGCGGATATGCCAGAAAACGCTCCTCCAGCAGATCAAAATCTGCCTGATCTTCTTTATCCTCCTCGCTGTCCTTGATCAATAAGAATACCGTCTTTTCGATTGTCTTTATAAAAGGGCATAAGACAATGATTGTCGCCATACGAAATACGGTATTCATTAAAGCAATCCGTATCGGACTCATCACCATGCCCATAAATTCAAACTGCACAAAAGCATTGACTGTATAAAAGACTACTGACCAGAACAGCATGCCGAACAGATCATTGATCAGGTAAATGAGTGCTGTCCTCCTGCCGTTTTTATTTGTACCGATCGAAGATAACAGCACCGGACATGCCGCTCCGACACCGATACCCATTGTAATCGGCAGCGCAGCTGCAAACGTAATCCCGCCGGTAACGGACAGTGCCTGCATAATGCCGACAGAAGCCGAGGCACTCTGCAGCACGGCTGTAAATAAGATTCCGACTAAAATACCCATAAATGGATTGCTAAACATCGTAAGCGCATGTACAAAATGCTCATTACTCTTTAACGGTGATACTGCACTGCTCATAGTCTGCATGCCCACCATTAAAATAGAAAAACCCAGCATAATATCCCCGATATTACGGTAAGATGACTTTTTTACAAACATCTTAAATGTAATTCCGACTACTGCTACTACTGATGAAATTGTAGCCGTAGATAACAGCTGCGCGATGCCGCCCGTCCCTTCAATATAAGACAGGCACAGAATCCATCCCGTAATGCTCGTGCCGATATTTGCGCCCATGATAATTCCGATCGCCTGCGCCACCTTCATCATCCCGGCATTGACAAATCCGACCACCATGACCGTGGTAGCCGATGACGACTGTATGATCGCCGTAACTGCCATACCAAGCATAATGCCTTTTAACGGTGTATTGGTCAGCTTATATAAAATAAGCTCCAATTTTTCTCCGGCTGCCTTCTTTAACCCATCTCCCATCAAAGACATGCCGAATAAAAATAATGCCACGCCGCTCAATAGAGATAATATTAGTGTAAAACCTTCCATATGTTTGTTTTCCTTCTCATCTGTATGCCGTCATCTCGTAATCGAACAGACTCTCACTGTATTGACGCGGACTTTTTCTTAGCTTGCAATGCCAAATCTTACAATTGTTTACACATTTTTTATATTTTACCATATTCGAATGTAAAATGAAAGCACAAAATATGCCGCCAGTTAAATCGCACCCTGCCGCAGAACCGCCTGTCTTTAAGGTTCCAGCAAAAAAGGGCTGTTCGGAATTATACTTCCAACACAGCCCGCTTAATTTCCTGCACCAAAGACCGGATTATTTATCTCTCCAGATAATGCGTCCCTTTGTCAGGTCATATGGAGACATTTCGATTGTCACCTTATCACCCGGCAGAATACGTATAAAATTCATGCGCAGTTTTCCGCTGATATGGGCAAGAATCTGGTGCCCATTTTCCAACTCTACCTGAAACATTGCATTCGGCAGCTTTTCCACTACCTTTCCTTCTACTTCAATTACATCTGCTTTTGACATTTCCATTCCTCCATTCATTTACTTTCAATATAGGATTTTTACATTTCACCATAGGCTGCGCCGCAGCTATTTGATTTAATTGCCTTTCCTCTTCCTCTGTCACCGATAAAAACTCCGGCCCGGCTGCCGTAATCAGGATCGTATTTTCATAATGAGCAGATAAAGAGCCGTCAGCGGTCACTGCGGTCCAGCCATTATCCTGCCATCTGACCCGCCATGTGCCGATATTGATCATCGGTTCCACTGCAAGCGTCATTCCTGACAACAGCCGCATTCCCCGAAAGCGCTGCGGATAATTCGGGATTTCCGGCGGCTCGTGCATATGCCTTCCAATGCCGTGCCCCACCAGATCACGCACTACGCCATACCCATGGTTCTGTGCATAGTTCCCAATGGCTGATGAGATATCAAAAAGACGTCCCCCTGCCCTTGCATACCGCATTCCTGCAAAAAAACTAAGCTTTGTATGCTCGATCAGGTCTGCTGCCTGTTTTGATATCGAGCCGATACCGATCGTTCTCGCAGCATCTGACTGATACCCTTTATATATTACTCCTGTATCAAGGCTGACAATATCGCCTTCCTTTACTATACGGTCCTTCTTTGGAATCCCATGAACCACCTCATCATTTACGGATACGCAGACAGAAGCGGGAAATCCCTGATAGTTTAAAAACGAAGGAATGCATCCATAACTCCGTATTAACTCCTCGCAGATACGGTCAATGTCCAGAGTAGACATACCAGGCTCAATCTCTGCAGCCAGTTCTTTATGAACCCTGCCCAAGATCCTGCCCGCTGCCCGCATCAGTTCTATTTCTTTTGCAGATTTGACAGCTGCCCGCATTGCTTACGCTCCCAGTATCCCTACAATAGCATCAAACACGCTATCCATCGGCTGCGTACCATCTACTGATTTTAAGATCCCCTGATTCTTATAATAATCAATCAGCGGCTGTGTCTGATCATGATAAACAGTCAGGCGCTTCTGAACCGTCTCCGGCTTATCATCATCCCTTAAAACAGTCTGTGCGCCGCAGGCATCGCAGATCCCATCTGCCTTTGTCGGATTAAACTCCACATGATAAGTAGCACCGCAGCTTAAACATGCCCTGCGTCCGCTCATGCGGTTTACGATATTCTCATCCGGCACATCTACATCTACGGCAAAATCCATCTTCTGCCCGATTTTGTTTAATGCTCCGTCCAGTGCTTCTGCCTGCGGAATTGTACGTGGGAAACCGTCCAGAACAAATCCGTTTTTGCAGTCATCCTGCTGAATACGGTCCATAACCAGATCACAGGTCAGCTCATCCGGCACTAATAACCCCTGGTCCATATATTCTTTTGCTTTCTTTCCCAGATCTGTGCCGTTTTTTATATTTGCCCGGAAAATGTCGCCTGTAGAAATATGCGGAATCGAATATTTCTCTGCGATCCTCTTTGCCTGTGTACCTTTTCCTGCGCCCGGCGCGCCCAGCATAATAATTTTCATAAAACTTAATCCTCCTAACTCTTCTGCAACAGCATTTTATCTAACCGCTTCATGCCGCTCTTTTAAATTCAGCCTGAAACTGTGCGTCAGCGGCACAATTCATAAAACCAGCTGCCTGATATCATACATTATCACAATAACATAAACTGGGATATTTTTCTACTGTAAACTTTTATAATTTGCCATACAATTATCCCAGCATAATACAAAGAGAGATACAGCCGAAACTGTATCCCCCTGTATCCTTATTCACTTAAAAAACCTTTATAATAGCGAACAACCATCCTAGACTCAATCTGTTTGATTGTCTCAATCACAACACCGACAATAATGATAATTGAAGTGCCGCCGAAAGAAACACGTGCATTAAATACCCCGTTAAAGAAAATCGGAACAATTGCACAGATCGACAGTCCTACTGCGCCGATAAATACAATATAGTTTAAAATCTTTGTCAGGTATTCGCTGGTCGGCTTGCCCGGCCTTATGCCTGGAATAAATCCGCCCTGCTTTTTCATATTATCTGCAATCTCAAGCGGATTGAAGGTAATAGAAGTGTAAAAATATGCAAAAGCGATAACCAGAATCAGATATACTACAAGTCCAATAGATAGTACAGGGTCTGACGGGTCGCACCAGTTAGTCTGCTGCAGTCCCTTTAATATTTTTCCACCGATGCTTGTGCCGCCGTCCACACCGAGCAGGCCGCAGATTACGACCGGGAACTCCATAATGGACTGTGCAAAGATAATCGGAATTACACCGCCTGTATTCACCTTTAACGGAATAAACGAACTCTGTCCGCCTACCGTCTTTCTGCCTTGAATCTTCTTTGAATACTGTACTGGAATTTTGCGTTCTGCATCCTGCAGCAGGATAACAAATATAACTGTCAGCAGGATAACTGCCAGAATAATCACTGCTGCAAGCACTCCTCTGGCAATCTTTTGATTCTTTACAAACTGATCGTACAGTATGGACATGTCCGCCGGGATACGGGATACGATATTGATTACTAATACGATTGAAATACCATTTCCTACACCCTTTTCCGTAATCTGCTCGCCGATCCACATCAGCACTGCAGAACCTGCAGTCAGTATGCAGACGATCTGAATTACAGAAAATGCACTGAAGTCTGTCAGATATCCCATTCTTCCAAAACCAATTGACATTGCAATTGATTCGATTAATGCCAGTGCGACTGTCACATATCGTGTAATGCTTGCTATTTTCTTTCTGCCATCCTCACCGTCACGCTGCATTTCTTCCAGCTTTGGAATCGCAATCGTAAGCAGCTGCATGATGATGGAAGAAGTAATATACGGCGTGATGCTCAACGCGAAAACAGACATCTCATTGAACGAACCGCCGGTAATTGCATCGAAAAAGTTAAATGCACCATTTGTCTGTGAGTTAAACCATTCTGCAAATAATGCGGAATCAATGCCCGGACAAGGCAGCTGTGATCCTAAACGGATAACAATCATCATTAAAAATGTATACACCAGCCTGTCACGGATTTCCTTAACTTTAAACGCACTACGAAGTGTCTGAAACATTAGATCACCTCTGCTTTTCCACCAAGAGCTTCAATCTTTTCTTTTGCACCAGCGCTGAAAGCATTGGCCTGTACTGTAAGCTTCTTGGTTAATTCTCCATTTCCAAGAATTTTGACGCCATCTCTTGGATTTTTAACGATTCTATTCTCAATCAGCATATCAATTGTCACCGTAGAATCATTTTCAAATCTCTCAAGTTCTGATACATTGATCCCAACGATGATCTTAGAATTGATATTCTTAAAGCCCCTCTTTGGTAATCTTCTGTATAATGGCATCTGGCCGCCTTCAAATCCCGGCCTAGGTGCTCCAGAACGAGCCTTCTGGCCTTTGTGTCCTTTTCCGGCTGTCTTGCCGTTTCCTGAACCATGTCCGCGTCCTTTTCTAAACCTATCTTTTCTGGAACCTGCTGCAGCCTTTAAGTTTGATAAGTCCATTCTGACACCTCCTTATCTAAATTTCTACTTCTTCTACTTTTACATATGGTGCAATCTTGCGGAGCGCACCTTTTGTACATTCATTATCCGGGAACGTCTTCGTCTGATTTAACTTACGAAATCCCATGGATTCAATGATCTTGCGGTTTCTCGGCACTGAGCCGATTTTAGATCTTACCAGTGTTACTTTTAACATTTTATCTGCCATTTTATGCCTCCTAACCTAGGATTTCTTCCACGGATTTGCCGCGTAGTCTCGCAACTTCTTCTGGAGATTTTAACTGAGCCAGAGCAGAAATTGTAGCAAGCACAACATTCTGCTTGTTGTTAGATCCTAATGATTTTGTACGGATATTCTTGATGCCTGCTAACTCGCATACGCTTCGTGCAGGGCCGCCGGCGATAATACCAGTACCTTCTGGAGACCTCTTCAGCAGTACAGATGCACCTGTATGCTTGCCCTGAATATCATGTGTAATACTCTTATTGTCATCCAATTTCACAGTAATGAGCTTTTTCATAGCATCTTCCTTGCCCTTGCGGATTGCCTCGGGAATTTCAGCTGCTTTACCCATTCCTGCGCCTACATGTCCGTTGCTGTCACCAACAACTACTAAAGCTGAAAAGCGCATGTTACGTCCACCCTTTACAACTTTCGTGACACGTTTGATTGCTACAACGTTTTCTGTTAACTCTAACTGACTAGCATCAATTATTTCACGTTTCATGTAAATGTTTCCTCCTACTTAGAATGTTAAACCAGCTTCTCTGGCCGCATCTGCCAGAGCCTGTACTTTGCCATGATAAATATATCCGCCCCTGTCAAATACAACCGTCGTAATACCTTTTTCCAGTGCTTTTTTAGCAATTACAGTACCTACCTGCGCTGCTGCATCCACGTTATTAGTCTTTTCTACTGCTCCTTTTATATCCTTATCCAGAGTAGAAGCAGAAACAAGGGTATTACCGGCTGTATCGTCAATAATCTGAGCGTACATATGATTATTACTTCTAAAAACAGCCAGACGCGGTCTTTCCGGTGTTCCAGAAATGCGATTGCGCAGTCTTCTGTGTTTATTTAAACGAACCTTAGCTCTTGATTCCTTCCTAACCATCTTTTGACACCCCTTTCATTATTTCTTGCCAGTCTTACCAACTTTACGCCTAATAACTTCATCAATATATTTAATACCTTTGCCCTTATATGGTTCAGGTCTTCTTTTATCTCTGATTTCAGCCGCATATTGGCCTACCTTTTCTTTGTCGATACCTTTGATGGTGATTTTATTGCCTTCTACGGCAGACTCAATGCCGTCTGGATCTTCCATAATAACCGGATGTGAATAACCCAGGTTCAGTGTCAGCTTATTGCCTGCTTTTGAAGCTCTGTAGCCTACGCCGTTTACTTCCAGCTGCTTTGTATAGCCTTCTGTAACGCCGACTACCATATTATATATCAAAGTCCTTGTCAGACCATGCAAGGATTTCATTTTCTTTAAGTCGTTTGGCCTAGCAACCAATACATGCCCGTCTTCCTGCTTGATTTCCATTTCAGACGGCAGCACCCTGCTCAGTTCCCCTTTCGGGCCCTTTACAGTTACTTTATTATTTTCTGCAATCTCAACAGTTACACCTGCCGGAACCGCGATTGGCATTCTACCTATACGTGACATGCCCGTACCTCCTATTCATGCTATTGAAACAGTGAACACTTACTGATTTTGATTACCATACAAATGCTAATACTTCTCCGCCAACCTGCATCTTTCTGGCCTGTTTGTCAGTAACAACGCCTTTGTTGGTGGATAAGATCGCAATTCCTAATCCGCCGAGCACGTAAGGAATTTCTTCCTTGCCTGCGTATACACGAAGACCTGGTTTTGAGATCCGCTTAATGCCGGTAATAATCTTTTCATTTTTATCTGCACCGTATTTTAAGGTAACACGGATGGACTTGAAATTACCGTCATCAACAATATCATATTTCGAGATATAACCTTCATCTACGAGAATGTCAGCAATGGCAACCTTCATCTTAGATGATGGAATATCTACTGTATCATGTTTAGCAGTATTTGCGTTACGGATTCTTGTAAGCATATCTGCGATTGGATCACTCATTGTCATGATTGAATTTTCCTCCTTATATATTATCTGGGTGTCATTGCCTACCAGGAAGCTTTCTTTACTCCCGGAATCTGTCCCTTATATGCTAATTCACGGAAGCAGACACGGCAGATGCCGTATTTCCTTAATACAGAATGTGGACGACCACAGATCCTGCAGCGTGTATATTCTCTAGTAGAGAATTTCTGTTTGCGCTGCTGTTTTACTTTCATAGAAGTCTTAGCCATATTTAAAATTCCCTCCTAATTACTTTTGAAATGGCATGTTAAACTGCGCTAATAATTCACGGGCTTCTTCGTCTGTTTTTGCTGTTGTAACAAAAATAACATCCATGCCGCGGACTTTGTCGATTTTATCAAATTCCACTTCCGGGAAGATCAGCTGCTCTTTTATGCCGAGTGCATAATTGCCCCTGCCGTCAAAAGCATTTGGATTTACGCCGCGGAAATCACGTACACGAGGCAGTGCGAGGTTTACGAGACGGTCTAAAAATTCATACATTTTTTCGCCTCTTAATGTCACCTTGCAGCCAATCGGCATTCCTTCCCTGATCTTAAAGTTTGCTATAGAGCGCTTGGATATCGTTTTGATCGGCTTTTGTCCCGAAATCAGCTCCATATCACTCATAGCTGCTTCTAATATTTTCGCATTTTCTTTTGCTTCGCCGATACCCATATTGATTACGATCTTATCCAGCTTCGGCACCTGCATGCGATTTTTATATCCGAATTTTTTGATCATAGCATCTACGATCTCATTCATATACTGCTCTTTTAATCTGCTCACTTTTGGACCTCCTTCCTTCTATTCGTATTAGTCAATAATGTCACCAGTGGATTTTGCAAAACGGACTTTTTTATCACCGTCAAACTTAAATCCGATTCTAGTCGGCTGCCCCTTGTGCAGATACATTACGTTCGAAATATGAATTGGCCCTTCCTGGTGTACAATTCCACCCTGCTGATTCTGCATCGATGGTTTTGTATGCTTGGTAATCATATTCACGCCTTCTACCAGAAGCGTGTTTTTCTTACGGTTGATGGCGATAACCTTACCTTCTTTGTCTTTATCCCTGCCGGTAATTACTTTTACCATATCGCCTTTTTTTATCTTTAACATTGCCATCTTTGCTACCTCCTATAATACTTCCGGAGCCAGAGAAACAATCTTCATAAAATGCTTCTCACGAAGCTCCCTTGCGACCGGCCCGAAAATACGGGTTCCTCTTGGAGTCTGATCTTCTTTTATTATAACTGCAGCATTTTCGTCAAATCTGATGTAAGAACCGTCCTTACGGCGTGCACCGCGTACTGTACGTACTACAACAGCCTTTACGACATCGCCTTTTTTGACAACGCCGCCTGGTGTTGCATCTTTTACAGTGGCAGTAATCACATCACCAATATGCGCATATCTTCTTGTAGAACCGCCCATAACACGAATACAGAGCAATTCTTTTGCTCCAGTATTATCGGCAACTTTAAGTCTGCTTTCCTGCTGTATCATGCTGGAATCCTCCTTGTACTATTATTCCGTATCTGAGCAAAAATCCATTGCAAATGATTATTTTGCTCTTTCTACAATCTCGACAAGTCTCCATCTTTTATCCTTCGATAACGGCCTTGTCTCCATAACTTTTACAGTATCACCGATCCTGCAGTCATTGTTTTCGTCATGGGCTTTTAATTTATAAGTTCTCTTTATAATTTTATTATATAACGGATGACGTACATTGTCTTTTACAGCTACAACGATCGTCTTCTGCATCTTGTCGCTGACAACTACGCCGACACGTGTTTTTCTGAGATTTCTAGCTTTTCCTTCCACGATTTTACTCTCCTTTCCGAGTCCTTGAATTAGGCATTAGCTTTTTCCGTAATGACTGTCTGGATTCTGGCAATATTTTTTCTGACCTCTTTGATCCTGCCTGTATTCTCCAACTGGTTAGTTGCATTCTGGAATCTCAAATTGAAAAGTTCTTTTTTAGCTTCTACCAACCGGGCATTCAAATCTTCCGGTGTATACGTCCGTAATTCTTCTAAATATTTACTTGCTTTCATTTGATTCACCGCCTTCTAATTCTGCACGCGAAACTACTTTACATTTACAAGGTAATTTGTGTGTAGCAAGACGCAATGCTTCTCTTGCAGTCTCTTCTGCCACCCCATCGATTTCAAATAATACGCGTCCTGGCTTTACCACAGCCACCCAGTATTCTAACGAACCTTTACCAGAACCCATACGGGTTTCTGCTGGTTTTGCAGTTACAGGTTTATCAGGGAATATTTTAATCCAGATTTTACCGCCACGCTTTACGTAACGGGTCATTGCGATACGGGCTGCCTCAATCTGGTTTGATTTGATCCATGCCGGTTCCATGGCTACGATACCAAAAGAACCATTTGTGATACGGTTGCCTCTCATCGCCTTGCCTCTCATGGAGCCACGGAACTGTTTTCTATGCTTTACTCTTTTAGGCATTAACATAATTACTGAGCGCCTCCTTCCTTATTTCCTTTTGTCGGAAGTATCTCTCCTTTATAAATCCATACTTTTACGCCTACTTTTCCATAGGTCGTATCTGCTTCAGCGAATCCATAATCAATATCTGCCCTCAATGTCTGCAGCGGGATATTTCCTTCGGAATAGAATTCTGTACGGGCCATATCTGCACCGCCAAGGCGTCCTGAAACAGCTGTCTTGATACCGAGCGCACCAGCCTTTAAGCTTCTGGACATGCAGGATTTCATCGCACGGCGGAAAGAAATACGGTTTTCCAGCTGTCCTGCGATATTCTCGGCTACCAGCTGCGCATCCTTATCCGGCTTTTTGACTTCTTTGATATCCACGATCAGCTTCTTGTCGGTATATTTCGAAAGCTCGCCTTTTACTTTCTCGATCTCAGCGCCGCCCTTGCCGATGACAAGTCCCGGTTTTGCTGTATATATAATGACTTTTACACGCTCGGAAGCTCTTTCGATCTCGATCTTTGAGATACCGGTAGCGTATAATTTCTTTTTCAGAAATTCTCTAATCTTATAATCTTCTATTAAACAGTCTGCGAAATCTCCTTCTGCATACCACTTAGAGTCCCAGTCTGCGATAACTCCGACTCTTAAGCCATGAGGATTAACTTTCTGTCCCATGCTTTCCCTCCTTATCTTTCATTCAGCACAACGGTAATATGGCTCATTCTCTTTTCGATCCGATAAGCGCGTCCCTGTGCCCTTGGCCTGATTCTCTTCATTGTAGGTCCCTTGTTTGCGTAGCATTCCTCAATATACAGGGTATCCGCATTCATGCCATTATTATTCTCAGCATTCGCAATTGCTGATCTTAATAATTTTGCGATAACCTCAGACGCATATCTTGGACTGTAATCTAAGATAGCAAGCGCTGTCTTGACATCCTTTCCACGGATTGCATCTAACACAAAGCAAGCTTTCTGAACAGACACTCTTGCATAAGATAATTTTGCAGATGGTCTGGTATCTTTATTTGCATTTCTCTCTCTCTTTATTTGAGATCTATGTCCTTTAGCCATGAAATAGAGCCTCCTTTCCTAAACAGCGAATTATTTCACTCTTGACCTTTTTTCTTCTTTCACATGGCCCCGGTAAGTTCTAGTCGCAACGAACTCACCCAGCTTGTGGCCAACCATATCTTCGGTAACATATACCGGTACATGCTTTCTTCCATCATGAACTGCAAATGTACGTCCCACAAAGGATGGGAAAATCGTGGAACGGCGGGACCATGTCTTAATAACCGAATTATCACCCGCAGCGTTCAGAGCATCTACTTTTTTCAACAGGCTTTCATCAGCGAAAGGACCTTTTTTCAGTGATCTACTCATTGTTCATTATTCCTCCTATTTACTCTTGATTGCTCTACCGTCACGTCTTCTTACAATCATCTTATTCGAAGCTTTGTGTTTCTTACGGGTCTTCAGTCCGAGTGCCGGCTTGCCCCATGGTGTGCTAGGGCCTGGACGTCCGATTGGAGCCCTGCCTTCACCACCACCGTGTGGATGGTCATTCGGGTTCATCGCAGAACCACGTACGGTCGGACGGATACCCATATGGCGCTTACGTCCTGCCTTACCGATATTGATCAGGTTGTGGTCGCCATTTCCTACTACACCGATTGTCGCACGGCAGTTCAGAGGAATCATTCTCATTTCACCAGAAGGCAGCCTTAATGTAGCATATTTGCCTTCTTTCGCCATTAACTGTGCGCTCAGGCCTGCTGAACGAACCAGCTGTCCGCCTCTTCCCGGATACATTTCAATGTTGTGTACCAGAGTACCGATCGGGATATTCTCAAGCGGAAGGCAGTTGCCGACTCTTACTTCTGCATCCGGCCCGTTCATTACCTTCATGCCGTCTGTCAGTCCTGCCGGAGCAACGATATATGCTTTCTTGCCGTCTTCATACTGTATCAAAGCTATATTTGCTGACCTGTTCGGATCGTATTCAATACCTACTACAGTTGCAGCAATGCCGTCTTTATTTCTTTTAAAATCTATAATTCTATATTTACGCTTATTTCCGCCTCCGCGGTGCCTAACCGTAATTTTACCCTGATTATTTCGTCCTGAATGCTTCTTTAATGGAACTAACAGAGACTTTTCAGGAGTTTTTTTCGTGATTTCAGAGAAATCAGATCCAGTCATATGCCTTCTGGAAGGTGTATATGGCTTATAACTCTTAATTCCCATGAGTGTTTCTCCTTTCGATGCTTTATCAATATTTTATATGAACATTATTGATATTTTATTGACAGTCTATCTGGGTACTGTATTGATGCATGCAGACCGGTATTCTGCTAAGCGGTGCTGCCTCATGCAGTACCCTTGGCATGATGCCTTCCTTCTGCCGCATCAATATTGCCCGCTTATCCATCAATACTGATTTATGCTTTCTTATCGTGCAAGCTGCACATAATTTACGCTGCCATGCCATTATATGGCTTGATCTTATAATCCGCTGAAAAGCTCGATATCTGCGCTGTCAGCTGTCAGCTTAACCATTGCTTTCTTTCTGGCTGCAGTCATGCCTACTACGTTTCCGCGTCTTCTTTTTTTGCCCGGAAGATTCATAGTATTTACTTTTTCTACTTTTGTTCCCTCGAACATTTTCTCTACTGCTTCTTTGATCATCGACTTATTTGCATCTGGATGAACATAAAACGTATAAGTCTTGTCAGCCATGAGATCCATGCTTTTTTCTGTTACTACCGGCTTAATGATTACATCATAATATTGTATATTCGCCATTATGCATACACCTCCTCGATTGTTGCCAAAGCATCCTTTGTAACAACCATCGTATTGTATTTCAAAATATCATATACGTTGATCGTATTTGTCAGTGATACCTTAACACCCGGAATGTTTCTTGCAGACAGCAGCACATTGTCATTTTTTTCATTTAACACTACCAGTGCTTTTTGTTCTGCATTCAGTGCCTTTAAGACGCCGATCATTCTCTTGGTCTTAATCTCATCCAGCTTCAGCTCATCTACTACGATAAACTTGCTGTCATTTACTCTGGATGTCAGCGCGGATTTAAGCGCTGCTCTTTTTTCTTTTTTATTCAGCTTAAACGAATAATCCCTTGGTGTCGGGGCAAATACAACTCCGCCGCCCTTCCACTGAGGTGCTCTCGTAGAACCCTGCCTTGCATGTCCGGTTCCTTTCTGACGCCACGGTTTTCTGCCGCCGCCGCTCACTTCCGAACGCGTCTTGGCTTTCTGTGTTCCCTGACGTTTGTTGGCAAGATGCTGCAGGACTGCCATGTGCACTAAATGCTCATTGACTTCTACACCAAAGATAGCATCGCTTAATTCTATGCTGCCTACTTCCTTGCCTTCCATATTATAAACAGCTACGTTAGCCATTTGTAGTTCCTCCTTTCCAAATATCAAGCACTATTTATATGATTTCACTGCTTCTTTAATTGTGATCATGGACTTCTTTGGTCCTGGTACCGCACCTTTGACCAACAGCAGATTATTCTCTACATCCACTTTTACAACCTCTAAATTCTGGACTGTCACCTGCTCATTGCCCATATGACCCGGCATTCCCTTTCCCTTAAATACACGGCTAGGAGAAGAGCATGCACCATTGGAACCCTGATGACGGTGGAACTTCGAACCATGGGTCATAGGTCCTCTGTGCTGTCCATGTCTCTTAATAGCGCCTTGGAAACCTTTACCTTTTGAAATTGCAGTAGCGTCTACCTTATCGCCTGCTGCAAAGATATCAACCTTGATTTCATCTGCCAGATTATAATCACCGGCATTTGCAAACTTAAATTCCCTTACATATCTCTTGCCAGAAACGCCTGCCTTGTCAAAATGGCCTTTTTCAGCCTTTGTAACACCATGCCTGCGTCTGATCTCTTTCTTTCCGTTGGCATCCTTGTTAATGATCTTGTCCTTTTTGTCCACAAAGCCAACCTGCACTGCACTGTATCCATCATTTTCAACAGTCTTGATCTGTGTTACATAACAAGGACCAGCCTGCAGCACTGTTACCGGAGTCAGTTCTCCGTTTTCATTGAAGATTTGAGTCATTCCGACTTTGATCGCTAAAATCGCTTTCTTCATTTTTTACCTCCTGTTATCCGGCCAATCATGGCTGGCCGGCATAATCTACAGCGGAACGCTGGTTTAACAGCTGCGGATTTTCATAATCTGCGCAGCAACCTCCATGCCGTTAGGCATATTGTGCGTTCATCCTAGAACAGTTAGAAACATAAGTGGAACACTATGCTCAAAAGAAAGTGTTGCTTCTGAAAGTGTTGCTTCTATGATAAAAACCCTTCAGGATTATTGCCCCATTATTTCATCTTGATATCAATGTTTACGCCGGCCGGCAGCTCCAGCCTTGTCAGCGCATCTACAGTCTTCTGTGTAGGCGCGATGATATCAATTAAGCGCTTATGAGTCCTCTGCTCGAACTGTTCTCTGGAATCTTTATACTTGTGGACAGCCCTTAAAATAGTGATGACCTCTTTCTTTGTCGGCAGAGGTACCGGCCCGCTCACCTGCGCTCCATTCTTCTTTACAGTTTCGATGATTTTTCTTGCTGATGCATCGATCAGCTCATGATCATAAGCTTTGAGAATAATTCTCATTGTTTGACTTGCCATAAAAAAAGTCGCCTCCTTATTCGCACTTTGTATTTGACAGACTGGAAACCTGGGTTTCCATCTGTATCAGTACGACAAGCGGTGACTGTACACGACCCCGTGTGTGTCCTAAATACCGACTACACACCATATTTCTACAACTTACTATAGTAGATATTCTGATGGTACAGTGACTTGTCGCCAGTTTCCTAACTTGACATTCGCTCCACGGAAAACCTGCCACACAGGCAGCAACCTCACGCTTCGACGCTATCATGTCACAGCACTTTGGATTATATCCAATAAAATGAAGGATTGCAATATATTTTTATAAAATATTGTATTTTTTTTCATACAATAAACAAATCTGACATAATCTCAAAAAATAGATTGCATTCATTCAGATACAAGTTATAATAAATTAAGCCAGACCAATACTTTATACAAATACTTCATATTTCATAAAAAACAAACACTTCATAATTTTATAGAAAATAGAAAGGCAGATTTTTATGTGGATTGCAGACAAATGGAAAGATTTTGAAGTTATCGACTGTTCAGAAGGTGAAAAGCTGGAGCGCTGGAAAGACTATATACTGCTGCGCCCGGACCCGCAGGTCATCTGGAACACGCCGAAAGCCGACAGGCGCTGGAACCAGCTAAATGCCCACTACCACCGCAGCGCAAAGGGCGGCGGCGAATGGGAATTTTTCAAGCTGCCGCAGCAATGGACGGTACAGTACGAGACGCCTGCAAAGACGCTCACATTCCACCTAAAACCATTTCATTTTAAGCATACCGGCATTTTCCCGGAACAGGCGGTCAACTGGGACTGGATTTCCGATCAAATAATGAAAGCAGACAGGCCGGTAAAAATACTGAACCTTTTTGCCTATACCGGAGGTGCCACGCTTGCAGCCGCGGCAGCCGGTGCAAGTGTCACACATGTCGATGCCTCAAAAGGCATGGTCAGCTGGGCAAAAGAAAATGCTTCTTCCTCCGGCCTTACCAATGCACCTGTGCGCTGGCTGGTAGACGACTGCCTCAAATTTGTCGAACGCGAAATCCGCCGCGGCAGTACTTACGATGCTGTCATTATGGACCCGCCGTCCTATGGAAGAGGCCCTAAAGGCGAGATCTGGAAAATCGAAAACACAGTGTATCCGCTGATTCATCTGTGTGCAAAAATCTTGTCCCCGGCTCCGCTGTTTTTTCTGGTAAATTCATACACTACAGGACTGCAGCCTGCCGTACTTTCGTATATGCTTGGTTCTGTAATGAAAGAATTCGGCGGTACTGTCATAGCACAGGAAATCGGACTGCCAGTGACCTCCAACGGACTGGTGCTGCCGTGCGGTGCCTGTGGAAGGTGGAGTGCGGATTGAGTCTGCCGCACTTCACGTTCCTTCAGTCTACACCTCATAGCTTTTTTCCATACCCTTTTAAAATCTGTTCACTCAGATCATCAATCTGGGCCAGTTTTTTCTGTCCGAGCTTTTTTAGTATTTCCATTCTTGCTTCATATAGATTCGGCGTCCTGACCTCCCTGTCATGGCAGTCACTGCCAAGGACTGCCAGATGCTTCTTTAAAAACCTCAGGCTGAACTTTCTGCTTTTTCTGTCTAAAAGGCTGTCTCCATTGATCTGCGCATAAATCGGGAGCTGAAAGACCTCATTCCAGACCCGCTTATCCTGCTGCAGCTCATAATACCTGTCTACATGGGCAAGCATGACGGTAAGCCCGCGCTTCGTTATTATTTTTTGTATATCATCTTTGATTTCCTGCGTCCACTGTATATACGGCAGCTCCAGCAGCAGGACAGAAGTTCCTTCTATACACAGCTGCGGCAGCGCCTGTGCCTCCCATATGCCCGGAAAATAATATACCTCTGCGCCGATATGCAGTGCCGGAACGGCCTCCCATCCCAGCATTCCCTCACGCAGCCTGGCAATGCTTTCTTCCCTGCGGTGCCGAAACAGGTCAAACGCATCCCTTTCTGCATAAAAATGCGGCGTCGCAACCACTTTCGACACCCCGTGTTTATGTTCAAGAAAAAGCAGCCACAACGATTCTTCAATGCTATGGCTGCCATCATCAATTTCTGGCAATATATGAGAATGAAAATCAATCACTGCCTCGCCCCACTTCTTAAATTTATGTTATACAAATACCTGACCTTACTCTTCATCCGGCATACGCCATGCGTAATATGTTTTCCCAATGATCAGCGCCGCAGCAATTCCACATATGCCTCCGATGATCATTCCAATTAATCCAAAAAAACACCCAATCGCAAAGATTAGTGCTCCCATAACAGTCCCTAATATATATCCACGCATTTTCAGCTTTTTGTCTTCGGCATGTTCTTCTTCCTGCCCGTCCGTCTGTTCTGCATCCTGATCGTAATCTTTATATAGTATTTCATACTCCATAAATTTCTTTTTAATAAATGCCCCGATCATTTTTTCGATCTTGAGTATGTAGGCAGCTTCGGTCTGTCTGTCCTGCGCAGCATCCCTGAATTCTTTTTCCAGCTTCGTACGTGCTTCATTGTACCTGTACACCTTAGCACGTGAAGCCAGATGGTCAATATGTGTATTAAACCAGCGCGTTACCGCTTCGTCATCACGGCTAAATACAACATCCTCCAGCATATTGTAGGATTCCGAGGTTCTGTCTCTTGACACTTCCTTAATAATATCGGTAATGTCATCTTTGCATATACTCAGCAGGGAACGCGCATCTTCCTGCGCGGCCGGCTGCGTATTTATATCCGGCTTCTGCTTCCAGGCGCTGCTTTTGGCGGCAGTGTTTGAAACAGCCTGTGCCTGCTCAGCCGCATTCTGGCTGCTCTGCACATTTTTCGAGCCTTCATGCACTGCTGCCGCATTCGTGCCGCTCTGCACATTTTTCGAGCCTTCATGCACCGCTGCCGCATTCGTACTGCTCTGCTGCACTTTCGGGGCAAATCTGCCGGTCTGAAATATTTTCTGCCAGTCGTAGTCACTCTGCCTTACCGTTTCACTGGCATAATTGTTTCTGCCGGCTGTCTGCCCGTCAGTATCCTTCAGATCAGAGCCTTCCGCAGCCGGCTGCTTTTCAGGACTATTCTGCCCGTCTTTCTGCTGCGCTGCATCTGCTCCCAGCGTTATGCCTCCTGCTGCCCCAAGTGCGGACAAGTCTGTATTGTAATTTTCTACTACGCGCCCTTCATACGACTGGTTATGTCCTTTTTCTACTTTAGATACTGCTTCCAGCCTTTTTTTCATTTGTGATTTAATTTTCTTATACTCGGTGCGTATCTCATCTATAGTTGAAATATTTTTGCCAGAACGATATTCATACTGATTTAAAAGCTCATTGAACTGGCTGTCCAATTCGTCGAATGTTCCTGGATTATTAAAATATCTCAATTTACTTTTTCATCCTTTCAATTTTAATTTAAACCGCCATTAGCAATAGGACTTTCAAAGTAAATCATACCATAATTATATCTTTCTTTCAATCTAATTATACGAATTTAAAGGACAGCCGCGCTTCTAATTTTCAAACATAGGCGTTGATAAATAACGTTCTCCCGTATCAGGAAAGATCACCACAATCGTCTTTCCCTCGTTTTCCGGGCGCTGCGCCAGCTGTGTCGCAGCCGAAAGTGCGGCTCCGGCAGATATGCCGACCAGAATGCCTTCTGTCTTAGCGATCTCCCGGCCCATCGCAAATGCTTCTTCATTTTCTACCTTGATTATCTCATCATACACTGCCGTATTCAGCGTATCCGGTACAAACCCTGCGCCGATTCCCTGGATCTTATGCGCTCCCGCCCTGCCTTCCGATAAAATCGGTGAAGCCGCAGGTTCAACTGCCTTGATCTGGATATTCGGATTTTTGGATTTTAAATATTCGCCTGTACCGGTGATCGTACCGCCGGTTCCTATTCCTGCTACAAGGATGTCTACCTTTCCATCCGTATCCTGCCAGATTTCCGGCCCGGTTGTCTCACGGTGCATCTGTGGATTGAGCTGATTGACAAACTGTCCCGGCTGAAAGCTGCCCTTGATTTCTCCTGCCAGCTCATCCGCCTTTGCAATCGCGCCTTTCATGCCCTTTGTGCCATCTGTCAATACCACCTCCGCACCATATGCCTTCATCAGATTGCGCCTCTCGACACTCATTGTTTCCGGCATGGTAATGATAATACGTATGCCGAGTGCTGCCGCCACAGAGGCCAGTCCGATACCTGTATTTCCGCTGGTCGGCTCTATAATGACAGAATCTTTATGAATGGTTCCGTTCTGCCATGCATCCAGCAGTATCTTTTTTGCAATACGGTCTTTTACGCTGCCTGCCGGATTAAAATATTCTAGTTTTGCCAGGATAACTGCCTTTAAATTATGCTTCTTCTCATAATTGCTGAGTTCTAAGATCGGCGTACCGCCTACCAGTTCTGTTACACTCTTATAGATTTTCATACATGCAGCCCTTTCTACCTAAAAATTTAATTATATTTTATTTTTCTATTTTACCGCCCGAAATGCTTCATCCAGGTCCTGTATAATATCATCTATATGCTCGATTCCAATAGAAAGACGTATCGTATTGCGCCGTATGCCTGCGCCCGCAAGCTCTTCTTCATTCATCTGTGAATGCGTAGTGCTCGCCGGATGAATGACCAGCGACTTTGCATCTGCTACGTTTGCAAGCAGGGAAAAAAGCTTCAGATTGTCAATAAATGCCTTTGCTTTCCCTGCGTCTCCTTTTATGTCAAACGTAAAAATCGAACCGCCTCCGTTTGGAAAATATTTTTTATAAAGCTCCTGCTGCTTAGCATCCTCTGACGCAGCCGGATGATGCACCGCTTCTACCTGCGGGTGCGTACGCAGATATTCTACTACTTTTTCCGCATTCTGCACATGCCGCTCCACACGCAGTGACAGCGTTTCCAGGCCCTGCAGGAACAAAAATGCATGAAACGGTGACAGCGTCGCTCCTGTATCCCGCAGCAGAATCGCACGTATGCTCGTCACAAATGCCGCTGCTCCTGCCGCCTTTGTAAAGCTGATCCCATGATAGCTTGGATTCGGCTGCGTAATATGCGCAAACCTGCCGGAGGCCTCCCAGTCAAATTTACCGGAATCTACAATCACTCCGCCGATTGCCGTTCCATGCCCGCCGATAAACTTTGTAGCAGAATGCACTACGATATCTGCGCCATACGCAATCGGACGCACGAGATACGGTGTTGCAAATGTATTGTCAACAACCAGCGGTATCTGATGTGCATGCGCTATTTTCGCGACAGCCTCAAGATCCGTCACATCCGAGTTTGGATTGCCGAGTGTTTCTGCAAATACTGCTTTTGTATTTTCTTGTATGGCAGCTTCTACTTCATCCAAATCAGATATATCTACAAATGACGCGGTAATTCCGTACTGAGGCAGTGTATGCTGCAGCAGATTGTAGGTTCCGCCATAGATATTTTTCGCTGCCACAATATGATCACCCGCCAGTGCGAGATTCTGAAGCGCATAGCTGACTGCTGCTGCGCCCGATGCCGCTGCCAGTGCCGCCACGCCGCCTTCCAGCGCTGCAATCCGCTGTTCAAATGCGTCCTGCGTAGGATTGGTCAGCCTGCCATATATATTTCCTGCCTCCGACAGCTCAAATCTGGCTGCTGCATGATCGCAGTCATGAAACACATAAGATGTCGTCTGATAAATCGGAACCGCCCGCGCATCTGTAGCCGGATCTGGCTGCTCCTGTCCTGCGTGCAGCTGCAGTGTCTCAAATTTTAGTTTTCTTTCTTCATACGCTTTCATAATGTATACCATCCTTTCATCTTCATTCTGCCCCCTATAAAATCTGGAGAATGATTTTTTAAATATGCTCTAGTAAACCAATCGGAAAATTAGAATATAACCCTAAAAAGATACCATTCAAATACATCTGCCTGTATTTGAATGGCGGCACAGCCTAAATACTATAATCTCCCTCTTTCTGCAGTTTCCAGCTGATCAGGTCTGCGAGCGTGATATGATCGATCACCTCATTGACTGCCTCATTCATCTTGCGGTAGACAAGCACTGTCACGCAGTCATCGCTTTTATCACAGCCTCCCATTTCCTCATCCAGACACTCCACCGGAGCCAGGCTGCCTTCTGTCAGGCGCAGGATCATCCCTACCGTATACTCCTTTGCCGCCCGTGTCAGCAGATAGCCGCCCTGCGGCCCCCGTACACTCCTGACATACCCTGCCTTATTTAATACCGAAACGATCTGCTCCAGATACTTATCTGATATATCCTGACGTGCCGCAATCTCTTTGATTCTGACCGGCATCCCCGTATCATGAAGCGCCAGATCCAGCATCAAGCGGAGCGCATATCTTCCCTTTGTTGAAATCCTCATCTTCTCCCAGTCCTTTCCATACCTCCATGCCGCTGCATGCTAAGACATTTCCTGTCTGTATGCCCAATATGCAGCATAATACCCGCTCAATTCAATTCCTACCAGTTATATATGATACGCTTATCCATCTTAAAAATCAAGCTGCTTTTCATAATTTTCAATCAACTGCATATCACAGCTCATTTATTCCAGCTATCAGCTTATATCAGATCACATCAATTCACATCACATCAATTCACATCACATCAATTCACATCACATCAATTCACATCAAATCACATCATGCTCCATCCATCTCCCCTGCAGGAAACGCACACCAAAAAATACGGAACGGCAGATCCAGTCAATAAACATGCCGAACCAGACTCCCGTAAGCCCCATATCCATTTTTAAGACAAAAAAGTATGACAATACTACGCGGAAAATCCACATGCTCAAAATACTGACTGTCATTGTATACCCTGCATCTCCGCCGCTTCTAAGAATATGCGGCATGGTAAAGCTGAGCGCCCAGAAAAATATGCTGAATACCGCAAACCACCGTATGACTTCCACACACATATCCTTTGCCTCAATTGATAAATGAAATGCGCCTGCTACATACGGAATGCTGAAATATGCAATGACATTTGCAGCAGCAAGCCCGGCTGCCGCTGTGGCAAGCAGCAGCTTTGCATAGCTTTTTGCCTGCTCCTTCTCGCCCGCACCCAGACACTGCCCTATTACCGGAATTACCGCCAGGCTCATCGTATTGCCGGGAATATTTGCCATGGACGCGACTGTATTTGCCACCGCATTTGCTGCAATCGCTGACGTGCCGAGCGTTGAAGTCAGGCTGCTGACACACAGCTTGCCTACCTGGAACATGCCGTTTTCCATGCCGCTTGGAATCCCAATGCGCAGAATCGGCCGGATCTGCTCTCTTTCCGGCCTCATATCAGACAATTGTTCAATACGAAGCGGATTCTTTGCACTCTGCTGACGCATCGTTACCCACACTGCAGCAAATATGCGGCCGATCAATGTCGCAAGCGCAGCTCCTAGAACACCCATTTTCAGCCCGTAGATCAGCAGTGCATTTCCACTGATATTAATTACATTCATGACCAGGCTGGCTTTCATGCTGATTTTGCTGTCACCCTGCGCCCGAAACAATGCGGCTCCGGCATTATAAACACCCATAAACGGATAAGACACTGCACTGATCAGAAAATAAATCTGTGCAAACTCCATGACGCGGCCATCAATCCGCCCGAATATAAACCGGAGTATGCTCCTGCTGCCCAGTGCAGCCACGATCATAACCGTCACTGTACTGATCAAAAGTACACTGTACAGCTGCGCTGCACTTTTCTTCGCATGTTTCTGATCCCTGCGCCCTACATACTGGCTGACTACTACCGCGCCTCCCTGCGCCAGCGCAGATAAGATCTGAAACACAAGAATGTTCAATGTATCTACCAGACTAACACTTGAAACTGCTGCCTCTCCGACACTGGATACCATATACGTATCCGCAACCCCCATTGTCATTGATAAAAACTGCTCCAAAAGCAGCGGCCAGATCAACTGTATAAGCTGCTGTTTTGTAAATAAGCTGTTCTTATTTAAATCCTGACTCAATTTATATGCCTCCCCCGCAATCTCAAAAAAATAAGTCCCGAACGGTGCATTCCTGCCCCATCCGGTACCTTGTTTTTTTAATATACTGCTTTTCATAAAAAACCATTTACTATTTCTGCAGACGCTGCTTTGTGCCTATTACATTGCCTTATACCCGGATATTCCCAGTATAACACACAGTAAATAAATCAGCAGCAGATGCACCGGATAGAACAGGTAAAAGAAATATTTCATATTCCATCCTTTCCTGCCGTTATATAATGCGACAGCTACAAATGCAAGCGGTGCTGTCAGCTCCCAGAAAAAAGCAATGCAGCCTGCCATAATCTGGTAAAGCTTTTTAAAACGGAATAAATATAATATTACAATACTAAGTACACCCACCGCGGCATAATCTGTCTTCAGAAGCTTCGCCGCTGCCATGCACGCCACAATCACAAGAAACAGTCCTGCGGTTTTTAAAATCCTGCCCAGCTCCTGCCTTTCTTCTACCCATTGAATGCCCATCATTGCCGCCAGCCCCAAAAACAGTGTAAAAAACACATTCTGATATCCAAACTCCAGCCAGCTGTTGTTAAACAGCAGGTCAAACGGAACCTCAGACACTGCCGCAAATAGAAGCAGCCGTCCTGCATATTTCAAACGATTGCCGGTATGCTGAAATCCTTCTACAAGCAGAAAGCAGTATATCGGAAATGCAATCCGCCCGATCATACGCATCACAGCATAGGAAGTAAACAATATACCATGCTCCTGCATCCACATTTCTACCTGTACTGCATCATTATGATCCAGGCTGAAATATCCATATATCGTAAGATATCTCCCTAAAACACCTGCTGCCAGATGATCAATAAGCATACAGATTACTGCAATCATCTTTATCGTACTCCCGCTCAGTCCCCTGCGCAGCTGCTGCGCATAAGGCTCAGACGGCCTGCCTTGAAAAGCCTGCTCCATAGTTCCACCTCATATCAGTATAATTATTATACTGAATACTATAGCACATATTGAAGCAAAAGTCATATAGGGCAGCGCAAAATTTTTGCTGTTTTATTTTATGCTACATATTGATACATAAATATAAAGTGGCAGATACTTCCGGCCATAACAAACAAATGAAAGATTTCATGAGAGCCAAAATATTTGTGCCTCTGGTTAAAGATCGGCAGCTTTAACGCATAGATAATTCCGCCGGCTGTATAAATAATTCCGCCGGCAAGCAGCCACAGGAAAGCCTGTATCGGCAGCGTATGCAGCAGGGTGCCAAATACTGCCACGCAGACCCAGCCCATTGCAATATAGATCACAGAAGAAAACCATTTCGGACACGTAATCCACACAGCCTTTACTGCTATTCCAACGACGGCAATCCCCCATACAACAGCCAGCAGCGTATAGCCCTGCCTTCCGCCCAATACGATCAGGCAGACCGGCGTATAGGAGCCCGCGATCAGCACAAAGATCATCATATGATCCAGCTTTCGAAAAATCTTTAATATTTTATCCGGCACTATAACAGAATGATACATTGCGCTTGCCCCATACAGCATAATCATACTGCACATAAATACGACCATTGCCATAAAACACATGCTCCCGGAAGAAACACCGGCTTTGACCAGCAGCGGTACAGAAGCAAATACTGACAGCATCATTCCGATAAAATGTGTGATTGCACTTCCAGGTTCTCGAATTGTTATTTCCATAATGATTCCTCCTTATATGGATTTATATTGTTACTTTTTATACTATGCAGCTTACAGCTTATGTCGTGACCAAACGCTTATTAATCTGTTGCAGTCTGCTTATGCCGTACAGAATCTTTTAAGAGTATGTTTTCTATATTATGTGATATTCAATATATTATTATGTAGTATTGATTACTATGTATTTTATTCCCAAAAGCCAGGTTTGTCAAGTCAGTTCACATATAAATGAATAATTTATGCAAAGACCTTAATACTGATAAATGTACACCATTTGTTCAGAAAAACTCATTGCATGCAGGAATTTTTGCGCATTTCCAACAAAACTATTGACAAAAGCATGTTATACATTTTATATTCTATATATAAGTTATTCCGTTATACAGCCTGCTTTCTGTTTACGGAAATACCACAGGCTCTATAAACACAGAACAAAGAAAACGGAGGCGTTATGGAAAAATATATGCATAAGATAAAAACATTTTTGCAGCACTTTTGTGAAATTCTTGAGCTGGTTGCAGCTTTTTTTGTATTATGCGGCCTCGTCATATCTATTTTAAGCTTATTAAAAAATGATTCCGCTACATTTGCAGCTCTCCTGAAAGATATATCCGTATTCCGGCATTATCTGGAAGAGATCTTTATTATAGTCATTGGTATAGAATTTTTAGAAATGCTCTGCCGGCCGAATGCAGACAACGTAATTCAAGTACTCATATTTCTGGTCGCACGGCATATGATCGTAGGCGAAACTACGCCTTATGAAGACTTTGTATCGGTAATCAGCATAGCAATTTTATGCCTGCTGCGCAAATACCTGCATGGATCTTTTAAAAAAGACAAAACAGAACAGGCGTCACTTGTAAAGCCTTTTTCAAAGCATAAAGATTAAAACAAAAAAACAATAATAAACACGCTGCGTGAACTTTCAGTTGTCAGAAATTATTAAACGCGCTCCAGAGTACAATAAGCATCCGCTTCTGCCCTCTGGAGCGTGCTCTGTTTTGAAACATGTTTTCGCTTTAAATTTTTTATTTGTTTTATATAGATTGTTTTACATAGCTTGTTTTCTATTGACTATCTTTATTTACTGCTGCTTAATGATCCGCCGACTGCACAAAATCATTTGTCAGCTTTCCATATTTCTCATAATTGGTCAGCCGGGCAATTTTATTATTTTCATCTACAAAAACTACTTTCGGCTTATGTTCTTTTGCTTCTTCCGGCGTCATCTGCGCATAACTCATCAGGATCACATGATCGCCAACCGCTGCCTGTCTGGCTGCTGCGCCGTTTAGGCAGATCATGCCGGAACCCGCCTCTCCCGCTATCGTATATGTCTCAAAGCGGCTCCCATTTTCTACATCTACAACCTGCACCATCTCATATTCGAGGATTCCTGCGGCCTCCAACAGCTCTGTATCTACCGTAATACTGCCGACATAATTTAACTCAGCCTGCTTGACGACTGCACGGTGAATTTTTCCTTTCAGCATCGTAAGATTCATAAAATCCTCCTTATTTTTCTACGATAAAATTATCAATCAGCCTGGTCTTTCCAATATATACAGCAATCGCAGCCAGTATAGAGCCGTTCACTTCATCTACCGGAGTAATCGTATCAAAATCTACGATTTCCACATAATCTATTTTTGCAAGCGGTTCTTTTTCGATTTCCTGTATAACAGCCTGCCGGATTGCCGCTGCCTTTGTCTCACCTGATTCCAAAAGCTCCCTGCCCGCCTTCAGGCTGCGGCTGAGCACAAGTGCCGCTTTCCGCTCCGCCTCATTTAGATACGTATTTCTGGAGCTTTTAGCAAGCCCGTCTTCTTCACGCACAATCGGACAGCCGATAATTTCTATATCTACATTTAAATCCCTGACCATGCGCTTTATGACTGCCAGCTGCTGCGCATCTTTTTGGCCAAAGTATGCACGTTCTGGAGTTACGATATGAAACAGCTTTAATACAACGGTCTGCACGCCGCGAAAATGTCCTGGACGGCTTTTTCCACACAGCTGTGCCGTCAGCCCGTCCATATCCACATAAGAAGCAAAATCCGGTGCATACATTTCTTCCGGCTGCGGGTTAAAAATCAAATCAACACCTGCCGCCTCACACAGCCCGGCATCTTTTTTTAGATCCCTTGGATAGCTGGCCAGATCTTCGTTCGGCCCAAACTGCATTGGATTTACAAAAATGCTGACTACTACGCGGTCATTGTCCTGTCTGGCTGCATCGATCAGGCTTTTATGGCCTTCATGCAGATAACCCATTGTCGGTACAAAGCCTATCGTAAGGCCGGCCTTTTTCCATTCGCGCACGCGCTGTCTGACCGCTTCTATTTTACTACATATCTCCACGTTTTTTCTCCTTTTATAAATGCTGCCAGCTTCATTATTAAACAGCTTTCATACAGTTTTTTCATATAGCTTTTTATACAGCTTTTTCATATAGCTCTTTCATATAACTTTTTCATATAAGCTTTTTAATATAGCTTGTCTATAACTGTCTCGTCCATTTTAAAAGTATGCTCGGCAGACGGGAATGTTCCGTCGGACACTTCCTGCTTATAAGCTGCAAAAGCCTCTTTCATCTGACTGCCGACCTGTGCGAACTGCTTTACAAACTTTGGTGCCATATCTGCGTACATTGCCAGCATGTCCTGATATACAAGCACCTGGCCGTCGCAGCCTGCACCTGCACCGATGCCGATTGTCGGTATATGAATGCTCTGTGTAATCTTTGCAGCCAGCGCCTGCGGCACGCATTCCAATACGACTGCAAACGCACCCGCCTCTTCAATCGCACGCGCCTCATTTAAAATACGCTGGGCAGCTTCTTCTCCCTTGCCCTGTACCTTAAAGCCGCCAAATGCATTTACAGACTGCGGTGTAAGTCCGATATGTCCGCAGACCGGAATCGACGCCCTGACAATCGCGCGGATATGCTCGCATACTTCCAGTCCGCCCTCTAGCTTCACCGCCTGTGCACGCCCCTCTTTCATAAGGCGTCCTGCATTTACAACCGCATCGTATACGCTGGACTGATAGGACATAAACGGCATGTCCGCAATAATCAGCGCGTTTTTTGCACCCCTTGCCACTGCTGCACTATGATGGATCATATCCTCCATTGTCACAGACAGCGTATCTTCATATCCCAGCATCACCATGCCGAGTGAATCTCCTACCAAGATCGCGTCAATGCCCGCTTCATCGATCAGCTTCGCAGTCGTGTAATCATATGCAGTCAGCATGGTCAGCTTCTGCCCCTTCGCCTTTGCCTCCTTAAATGTAACCGATGTGTTCTTCATAATCCAATTTTTCCCTTCTAAAAATATAAAAATGAAAACCTGTTACTGAACGGTAACATTGGATAAATCAAGCCGCACAAAACAGCTGTGATTTTTAAAATGAACGAAATGATCATATGCCTCAAGATGATGTAATGCATGCTGCAAGTACGGCATATTTAAATTCAAAAATAAAATAGACATTTAACAAAACCTGACATCTGCCAGCCATCAATACCGCCCAAACACTGGTCAAGCCTTCATAGAAGTGCCTGCCTGCCGGCGCATCGCATGTATATAATTATATAAATAATTATAATATGGCTTTCTATACAACAGCACCTGCCAGGAACTGCCTCAGCCAGTCCATTTTGATACAGTTTCTATTAACCTGCATATACCTGATTCTACTCAGTGCAGCGCACCTTTCCAACCGATATAGTTAGAATACCGTTCGTCTGATAATATAGCATATCCGCAGACAAATTACAAGAAAGAACCGTTATGTGCATGAAAAAATACGTTGACAAACACGCCGACTGCCTTAATATTCCTTTGTAATCTCACTAATCCCGCACATTTCCATAAATTCCTTTACTTCTTTTTCATCACGTACAAACATCACCTCGTGAAACCTGCCAGACCGCAGATCTTTCAAGCCTGCTACCTGCTCGCCATTGCATATGCTGCACCTTAAAACAGGCTTTTGATTTTCACGGTCATATTCCAATTTCTGCTGCTTCTTTTTCTGAAATAACATGTCCTGCTCCCCCTTCTTACAAAAAACAATGTACCTGCCCGCTTTAAAGCAGGCAGGTACATTGTATCACCTGACGGCAGAAATAACAATTTTTTTCTATAAAATTATTCCTGATATCTGATCCGCTCTACCAGCGATTCCTTTTTCAGGTTTCTGCTCAATAAATAAGACAGGATCAGCTGCAGCAGCGCCACTGCTGCCGTCATGCATACAATCTCCACTACGGGCACATGATACACATTTACGCCAAAATACGAATTTTCCTTGCAGTACAAAAATAATCCATAGCCCGCAGGCAGTCCTGTAAGCAGTGCTACAAATACCGTGCCTGCCGTAAAAATCATTCCCTGCAGCTGCAGGCTGGCATTTAACTGCCTGTTCGTCATGCCGACGGCCTGCAGAATACCGTACTCCTGTTTCTTTGTAATTATATTAATAATCATTGTATTTGCCAGATTCATAAATCCAATCAGCCCGATGATTCCTAAAAATACATAGCAGCCCAGCCTCATCATCAGCGTCTGTAACTCAGAATTCCTTTTTACATCTTCAAATACGTCCATTTCCACATGTTCCATCCCATCAAGCAGCGCCGTCAGCTCTTTGCGCACATCCGTGACATCCTTCTTATCACAGTCGATCCATACCCATCCTGCTGACGCATGCCCTGACAGGTTCAGTGTCTCGTATAATTCCTGCGTTATAACCCATTCGGTATCCATGCTGCCAAAAGCACCTTTAATCATACTGTTCAGCTCACATTTTTCTACCCCGTTAAAAACCTCCATTGCCACCTGCTGGTCCAGTGCAAATCCATTTTCCTCTAAAAAATGTGACCAGCCAAAGTAAATACTGTTTTGATCGTAATAATCAAACGTACCGATTTCGCTGCCGAAGCTTTTATTTGTCTGAAAATCTTCTTCATTCAGTACACATATCGTATTCCGCCTTCCATTCGTATCCGTCAAAAACAAGATATTGCGCGTCTGTATATCTGTTACCCCCGGGATGGCCCTGGCTTTTTCTATAAATTCTTTGTTTAACGGATTGTTTTTTAAGATTTCATCCAGATTGTTTTCCGGGTACGCCTTATCATTCATCGCATAGTCCAGGCTGACTAAAAACTGGCCATGCTCGATCTGCCTCCTTGCATCATAATCTGCATCTATATTACCAATATAATTGGCCAATACGACAAACAATACACAAGATAAGCCCATCGTTAATATCGTGCTGACCGTACGCTTACGGCTGCCGGAAATATTGGCAGCTGCTAAAGACCAGACCGTAACGGCTGCCTTTCCTTTCCGGATTCCCTGTTTTTTACCGCCTGCCCCATCCTGATACCGCAGCGCTTCAATCGGCGATATCGATGATACGATTTTCATCGGCCTGCGCAGTGCCAGCAGGACAGTAAACAGCGCGAGCACTGCTGCTCCAAGCAGAACCGGAACGGAAAATATACCCACGCCGGCCTGTTCCATGCTGCCTATTTCTTTCCCTTTTTGAATGATCCATTCAAAGCTTGCCCATGCAATAACATACCCTGCCGCTGTGCCTGCGGGAATACCGTATGCAGCCAGAAAAATCCCTTCCAGACGAATCAGCCTGCGCATCTGTTTTTTCGTCGCTCCTAATGCGCGTATCTTTCCGTACTCCTTAATATTTTGTACGATTCCGACCTGAAATATATTATAAATCACTATGACAGACAAAATAATGACAACAGCAGCAATCACTATACTGGTCAGAATCGTCTCATACCCCGGATCTAACAGCCACATTAAATACAGGTTATTTACGATTACATACTTTTTATCAACGCCGCATTTTTCTAAGATCTCAAAGATCACTTCTTCTGCATTGTCGTACGTAATCTCCACACTGTCCGTTAATTGAAAAAGAACTGACCATCTGCGCTCCTGCGGCTCAAATTGATTATCAAAAAACTCCTGCGATGCATATACCGCATAAGACGCTTTCCCGGTGCCGGCCTTCGCGGGCTGTAAGATTCCGCTGATCGTAAATTCGCGTTTTTCAAATTTGTGCTGCATGTCCCTGCGGTATTTAAGCTCTACCGTATCCCCGACAGCTGCCTCTTTATAGCCGAGGCTTTCAAAAAACTCCTGCTGCGCTGCTATTTCCCTGGCTTCTTTTGGAAATGTCCCTTCTTTCAGACTGCCAGATATATTCGACATATCTAACGTATTTTTGTCAGCCATCGTAAAGCTCACCCGGGCCTCCTCATGGCTGATCATGCCCACACTTGCCATCAGCCCCAGCCTGGCAAACTCACCATGCCGCTCCATTTCTCTCAGCTGCTGCTGGGTAACGGCCCGGCACATGCCGTAATGACTGCCATAATTGGCTGCAGCATTCTGCTTCTGCATTTTTATCAGTCCATACGCAAACGTACAGATCAATGACAAAAGTGCCGTCGAAAGAAAAATCGATAAAATAATCAGTACACTGCGCGTTTTATTCTTTTTATTGTTGCTCCATGCAATATGCCGTATTGTGTTCATTCAAAACTCACCACCTGTCCGTCTTCAATAACCAAAATCCGGTCTGCTGCCTGCGCGATTTCCTCATCGTGTGTAATCATTACGATTGTCTGCCCGTATTTTTCCGCAGACATTTTCAGCAGGGTGATGACCTCCTCGCTTGCCCGGGAATCCAGATTTCCTGTCGGCTCATCTGCAAAGACGATATCAGGCTTTGACGCTAACGCCCTTGCTATAGCCGCTCTCTGCTGCTGACCGCCGGAAAGTGCATTCGGCAGGTGATAAAGCCGGTTTTCAATCCCCAGCACATGTATTACATCCTTAATATATTTTTCATCGACAAACCGCTCATCCAGTCCAAGCGGAAGTACGATATTTTCCCATACATTAATCGAAGAAACCAGATTATATGCCTGAAATATAAAACCGATTTTCCTCCGCCGGAATACCGCCAGCTCTTCCTCCTTCATTTTTGAAAGCTCTTTGCCCCGGACAAATACGCTGCCGCTGGTCGGCATGTCCAAGCCTCCCAACATATGCAGCAGGGTGCTTTTCCCCATATGCACTAACTTTACGAAAAACATAGAAGTTGCTGTCGGACGGTTTT
>CAJUHV010000029.1 GCA_910586445.1 uncultured Eubacterium sp. | reverse complement strand
TTTATGCTTTCTATAATTTATGCTTTCTATAATTTATGCTTTCTATAATTTATGCTTTCTATAATTTATACTTTCTATAATTTATGCTTTCTATAATTTACGCGTTCTATTATCTTCCTATTTACTCCATTTATCACAAAGTGCATTGATCTGGTCTGCAAATTTTCCAAGCTCCTTGTTCGGCCTTCCTTCTACTTTGTGAATGACTGCAAGCAGCCGTTCTCCGGCAGCCAGAAGCCTTGCAAATACATTGGTCGAAGCCTTGACAGATTTTGCTTTCGATTCTGTACGCCTGCGCAGCCCCTGTTTGATCCTAAGGCCGGTCATCAGGTCGTATACATCTCCGCTGTACGGCGCTGCTGCCTCATAGCCGAACTCTTGATGAAGATGCGCTGCAAAGGCATCTGTCTGGGCATCCTCGCCATGCACGATAAAAAACTTTTTCGGTGCATGCTGTGCAAATGCTCCTGCCCATTTCGTCAGCTGTTCCCGGTCTGCATGGCCGCTTATGCCCGGCAGATTTAATATTTTCGCATTGACCTCTACCGTCTCGCCAAACAGCCTTACCTGCCTGGCACCGTGAAGCAGCATATTGCCGAGTGTGCCAGGCACCTGAAATCCTACAAATACGATAGTAGAATCGCTTCTCCACAGGTTGTGCTTTAAATGATGGCGTATGCGTCCTGCTTCACACATGCCTGAGGCAGATATAATGACAATCGGCTTATCTATAAAATTGATCGCCCGTGACTCATCGCTTGTCACCGATGTATGCAGGCCTTGAAAGCGAATCGGATTTACGCCTGACTCAATCAGCTCTTTTGCTTCTTCATTAAAGCAGCCGGCATTGTTTTTATGAAATACATTTGTCGCTTCTATAGACAGCGGGCTGTCTACATATACATCAAAGCCCTCAAATCCGGGCAGCAGATGCTCTGATTTGATTCTTCGCAGGAAAAAGAGCAGCTCCTGCGTACGGCCTACAGAAAATGCCGGTATTACGACATTGCCGCCCCGGATAAATGTTTCTTTAATGACTTCTGCCAGCGTCACTGCATAATCCGGCGGAGCAGCATGTATTTTATTTCCGTAAGTGGACTCCATAATGACATAATCAGCTTCGTTGATATATTCCGGGTCTTTGATCAGAGGACGTGAGCCTGTTCCGATGTCGCCGGAAAATACGAGCTTGCGCGTCTGTTCGTCTTCCGTAAGCCAGAGCTCTATGCTCGAAGATCCGAGCAGATGTCCTGCATCTACAAATCTTACCTTTAGATCCTCCCCGATTTCAATCACTGTATCGTATTCACAGGAAACAAAATGCCCCAATACGCCCACTGCATCGTCCATATCATACAGAGGTACTACTTCCGGGCCGCCGGCCCGCCTTGCCTTGCGGTTGCGCCACTCTGCTTCAAACATCTGGATATGCGCACTATCCTTGAGCATAATATTACACAGTTCGCAGGTTGCCTTTGTCGCATAAATCTGTCCCCTGAATCCCCTGCTGTATAAAAGCGGCAGCAGGCCGGAATGGTCGATATGCGCATGCGTGACAAATACATAATCTACCAATGAAGCATTGACTGGTATTTCCTGATTTACATATAAGTCAGGCCCCTGCTCCATACCGCAGTCAACCAGCATATTTTTTCCTGCAGACTGAACAAAATGACAGCTGCCCGTGACCTCGTGAGCCGCTCCTAAAAATTCCAACAGCATAATACCATCTCCTTTTGCATCTTCTGTCCTTATCTTCCAGTTAACTTATCTTAATTTTAACATAAAATGATATTATTGCAAGAAAATTCTGAAAATAATATGTAAAATGGCTGCCCTTATTCAAAACGAACTATTTCTTTCCGCAGGCGCTTCATAATCTTTTTTTCCAGCCTGGATATGTAGGATTGGGATATACCCAGTAAATCTGCCACCTCCTTTTGTGTCATTTCGTTTCCATCCGGCGTATTATACCCAAACCGAAGCTCTACGATCATGCGCTCCCTGCCTGACAGGCGGTCTACAGCGTTGCGGAGCAGCTTTTTTTCTACTTCAGATTCCATATCCTTGGAAATAATATCGTCCTCTGTTCCTAAAATATCTGATAGAAGCAGTTCATTGCCATCCCAGTCTACATTTAAAGGCTCGTCGATCGATACTTCCAGCTTTGTCTTACTCGTCCTGCGCAGATGCATTAAAATCTCATTCTCTATACAGCGTGACGCATAAGTAGCCAGCTTTATATTTTTCGTTGGATTAAACGTATTGATTGCTTTGATCAAGCCGATTGTTCCGATCGAAATTAAGTCTTCCACGCCGACGCCGGTGTTGTCAAATTTTTTCGCTATGTATACGACCAGCCGCAGGTTATGTTCGATCAAAAGGCTTTTCGCTTCTTCTGTCTGGCTGCCTTCTCCAGACAGCTTTTCTATACAGGCGTTTTCCTGCTCCGGGTCAAGCGGTGAAGGCAGTACATCAGTGCCGCCGATATACCATACCTCCTGTTCCGGTTCATTCATCTGCAGTACATAGTGGAAGGTTCCCACGATCTTTTGTACAAACTGACCTGATCTATTCATAATTATTGCCTCCTGTAATATTTTCGGTATCATATTCTGACAGAACGCACGGTCAGTGCGCTTTTTCTCCTTCTGCCTGCAGGATCTTAGACTCAGCAAGCTCCTGCGGATTTATGATCATCCCATATGCTTTTTTTTCAAACAATTGATGATCCGCCAGACCGAGCACGGCCTGTTTTACGCATCTTTCTTTATTTTCATAAATATAATGCAGTTCTTCCACTGTCACCGCCTGGATCAGCCCATGCCGGCACCCCAGTGATTCATAGGGAATCAGGCGTACAGCCTGCGGCTTTCCAAAAGAAGCTTCGAACACCTTTTGGTCTATCATGCTGACAGGCCTTCCGGTATATGGATCATGCAGCAGGCAGCCGCTGTCTGCTAATGCATACAGGCGGACTGTCGTGCTGCCGCTGCTTACGGCTGCCTCATAATAGCGGCTGCGGTTTTTTAAATACCGCCTCGTCCACAGTACCGCTAAAATCAGCATACCGACAGCTGCCGCAGCCGCTGTTCCATAAGGGATCGTACCCCTGCCGTCTTTATAAATCCATTCAATGGCTCCGCCGATAATCAAAAATGCAAAATATCCGACGAGGAGGTCTTCTATAAAAGCTTTTCTGTTTTTTTCCCGGAAACTCAGGCTGAGTGCAGCCGGATTTAACACAAAATGTACAAACAGCAGATAAGCTGCCAGATTTTTGAAATATAAAAATGCCAGACAGCTGCCGATTGTACCCAGAATGACCCCTATTAATATACGGTACGCCCGCACCCGCCTGCGCAGAAATAAATTGACCGCCATAAATGCTGCCAGATCTATCAGAAAATTGTTCACTGCCAGCACATCTATGTATACTTCATATATCGATCCCACCTCCGCCTGTTTCGTTTGTATTATTCTATTCCATTATGCAGGAAAAAAATGTCAAAGTTTTCACTTTGCATATTACTTTATACTTTTTCGTGTCATGAAAAAAACTGCAGAAAAAGAAACTTAATTATTTCCTCTTTCTGCAGCTTATCCAGCATTTACTTTATGTATATTTTTTTATTTCATTTTTATTTATAACTTACATTTTATTTACAACGTATTTTTTATTTAGAACTTATTTATACTTCATTTTTGTATATATTTTATCTCTTTCATCCCATCTAATCATCTAATGGCGGCTACTTTTTTGGATTTTGCAAAAAGCCCGGAATCTTTATATCCTTTACTGCTACAGAGCTTTCCGGTTTTTTCGGCTTATTTCCTCCAAATGCCGGATGTGCTACAGGCGATGTGCCGGCTCCCGCATTCATGCCGGAAAATCCGACGGATGGAGATGGTGAGACGGAAGGAGATGGAGCAGCTGCCGGCCGGGAAGTAAATCCGCCATTTGCAGGACGGTTCATGCCCATATTGCTGTTTCCATATTTTAAGCCTGACATATTCGGCATCAGCGACGGTTTCGGCTGTTCCGCCACATCCTCGATTCCAGTCGCAATGACGGTAATGGTCGCTTCATCTGCACGAGATTCGTCATACTTAGCTCCAAATATAATATTTGCATTATCCCCTACCAAATCCCGCACATAACCGACTGCGTCATTTGCATCAAGCAGCGAAATTGCGCCGGAAATATTAATAATTACATGTGTAGCTCCACAGATATCCGTATCCAACAGAGGCGAAGAAACCGCCAGCTTCACTGCTTCGATTGCCTTTTCATCACCTTTTGCCATGCCGATCCCGATATGTGCCAGCCCCTTGTCCTTCATAACTGTCTGGACATCGGCAAAGTCCAGATTGATCAGTGCAGGCAGATTAATTAAATCCGTAATACCCTGGACACCCTGCTGCAGCACTTCGTCCGCTTTTTTCAGAGCATCCGGCATTGTCGTCCTGCGGTCTACGATCTCAAGCAGCTTGTCATTTGGTATGACAATCAATGTATCAACGCCCTCTTTTAAACGCTCGATACCCGAAACCGCATTAACCATGCGTGCCTTTGCTTCAAATGTAAAAGGCTTTGTCACAACTCCGACCGTCAATATTCCCTTGTCCTTCGCAATCTTTGCCACTACCGGAGCAGCACCTGTCCCTGTGCCGCCGCCCATGCCGCAGGTGACAAAAATCATATCCGCTCCGTCTACTGCTGAAGACAGCTCTTCTGCACTTTCCTCAGCAGCCTTCATCCCTACTTCCGGATCTGCGCCGGCTCCAAGCCCTTTTGTCAATTTTTCGCCGATCTGGATCAGTGTAGGTGCCTTACACAGCATTAACGCCTGCTTGTCTGTATTTACCCCGACGAACTCTACCCCGCCGATATTTTCATCAATCATTCTATTTACTGCATTGTTACCCGCTCCGCCGACACCGATAACAATAATCTTTGCACTGGAATCCGTTTCCGTTGTTGTAATCTCAAGCAAAGGTAATACCTCCTTAATCTATATTGTCGGTGATTCAATCATTTGCATTATTGTTTATAAACGGCATGCCGTTGCTAAACAATAATGCAAAATATAACCTCCGATTATATGCATCATCTTGTGCCAGCTGTCAACTAAAACACAAAACACCACTTCTGAATTCTATAATATTATTTTTCGCTTATGAAATCAACCAGTTTTTTCAAAAAAAATATATTTTTAAGAGAATTCTGTTTTTTTTGCTGATTTGTAAACAATTTACATTTAATAGTTTTCAATCAGCTGCTGTCTAATCCGGCGAGAAAATCACATCCTTAGTCAACGGCGTCCAGTGCTCCAGATGCAGTATGCCGGTTTTTCCTTTTAGCTGCGGCATAATTGCATCCAGACGCGCTGCTTTTTCTACCAGATAATCAGAATCTCCTATTTTTGCAGTAATGCTGCCAAAAACCGCAGATAGGCTGTTATTTCCGTTGAAAGAAATTGTATCAGGAACCAGTGCATATTTCTCCAGCTGCTGGGAAAAAGTGAGCAGTAAGGAGAGCGCCTTATCGTCATCCAGATCCAGTTTTTCATAAACAATCATTTCATGGCATTCGATCCCTTCAATTTTTGGCACATCTTCAATCTGTCTTTTGGAAATCTCGACAACAAATCCGTCCTTATCAAAATATACATTCTGGTCATTCACTGCTATGTACCCGATAATTGCCTTTTCATATACTTTAATCTGTATCGTATGCGGAGAAAGCAGCGATACTTCCATTTCATCAATAAAAGGTATTTCCTTCATTTTAAACAGACGGTATTTCAATACGACGTAAAGCGAATTCCATGAATATTCATCATTCAGCACGCTTTCCCTGATCTGCTTATCCGAATACAGTTCATTCCCGCTGACCTTTACTTTATCCAGATCAAACCCTTTTACGGCAACAAGCACCGTTACTGCCGCCAGACACAGGATCGTTAAAAATATGATAAGTATCTTTTTCCGTTTTGCCCTTTTCCTTCGTTTTTCCTTAATCATGACTGCTACCTTCCAGACGTATTCCCCTTGACACGCTCAGTGCCAGCCCCATCTCTGCCAGCAGAAAGCTGGTCGCTGTACCTCCGTAGCTGATAAACGGCAGTGTAATGCCGGTGTTTGGAATCGTATTTGTCACAACTGCAATGTTTAAAATGACCTGGATCGCAATATGCGCCATAATTCCAGACACAATCAGCGTACCATACAGATCAGCCGCATTGTTTGCTATGACCATCAGCCGCCAGATCATAAGCAGAAACAGCATGATCACGCAGAATGCGCCAAACAGTCCCAGCTCCTCACAGATAATCGAAAACACCATATCGTTCTGCGCCTCTGGAAGAAAGCCGAGCTTCTGCATGCTCTGACCGAGTCCTTTTCCAAATAAGCCGCCTGAGCCTATCGCATAAAGCCCCTGCAGCGTCTGGAAGCCTTTGTCCGTAGGATCGTCTTCCGGGTGCAGCCAGATCTCAATACGGTCCATGCGGTAGCTTGCAGCCAGAATAAACAATACGCCTCCGCCTAGAATGCCGCTTACTCCCATCACTACAAACTGCCAGATTTTGGGACTTGCTACAAATGTCACTACGATTGCGATCCCCATAATAATAATCGCTGTACTCAGATTTGCTATCGCTACAATTATAAAGATCGGCACAACCATCGCCATGACCTTTAAAAGATTTGAAAACTTGCCGATCTGCTTTGGTATGCGGCATACGATCCCTGCCAAAAACAGGATCATTGCCAGCTTTGCAAGCTCTGACGGCTGAAAACTAAGCGGCCCAAGCGGCAGCCATCTAGCAGAGCCATGCTTCTTATCGTTTATAAATATAACCACTGTACAAAGCACTATCGCTATGAGATACGCGAGATTTCCAAAATGTATCCAGACGTGATAATCAATTTTGGAAATAACGATCATCGCAATCACACCAAGGATCATCGCAAGTCCCTGACGCTTCAAATAATACAGTGGATTACCAAACTTATCCTGAGAATTGTACGCACTGACACTATACAGCATGACCAGTCCGAAACCCAATAAAAAAATCACGAGAAAAAATAAACTGTAATCACAATATTTGATTTTCTTTTGTCTCGTCCTGTTTTGTCTGCCCACTCTTACAACTCCTGACTCAACTTTCTATGATCTTTCACTTTACGCTGCTTCGTACCAGTTCCTTGAAGATTCTCCCCCGTTCCTCATAGCTTTTAAACATATCCCAGCTTGCACAGGCAGGCGACAGCAGGACAGCCTCCCCGCTTCTGGCATTTGCAAGGCAGTACGACACCGCTTCTTCAAAAGAGCTGCACAGCACGAGGTCAAAAAATCCCTGCTCCCTTGCAGCCTGTGCAATCTTTTCTTTTGTATCGCCAATCAGCACCAGCTTTCGTACCTTTTGATCAAACGCACGGATCCAGTCCCCATATTCAGACTGCTTATCATATCCTCCGCCGATTAAGTACGTCGGGCGGTTCATCGCACGAATGCCCTGTATGGCAGCATCTGGATTGGTCGCTTTGGAATCATTGTAATAACGTACGCCCGCAATCTCAGCAACATACTCTATTCTATGCTCCACTGCCTGAAATGTTTTCAAAACTTGAATAATTTTTTCAAGCGGCACGCCAAATGCCAGTCCGACTGCCGCAGCAGCCATTACATTTTCATAATTATGAACGCCCAGCAGGTTCAGCTCGCCTACGCCGATCACCCTGCGCACACCGCTTTCATCTGCCAGATGTATCGCATCGTCCATAAGAAACAGCCCGCGCTCCAGCTGCCTTGCACTGCTGAAATATATGACGTTTACAGACAGTCCTGCGCCAAATTCGCGCAGTACGTCATCCTCATAATTTAACACACAGGTATGGCCCGGCTTTTGATTTTTCGTGATGGATTTCTTTACAGACTGGTAGCACTCCATCGTATGATGCCTGTTTAAATGATCCGGCGTAATATTTAAAATCGCAGAAACATCCGGGCAGAATGTATGTGCCGTCTCCAGCTGAAAACTGCTGATCTCTGCGGCTGTCACCGTATCATCTGTCATCTGTAAGGCCATAGACGTATAGGGAATGCCGATATTGCCTACAACCTTGACATCTGCGTAGTGGCTCTTTAAAATCTCTCCGGCCAGCGCCGTCGTCGTCGTCTTTCCATTTGTGCCGGTAATCGCTGCCATCCTGCCTCTGGCGTACCGGTAAGCCAGCTCTATTTCTCCCCAGATCTCTACGCCGCGTTCCCTGAGGCTGCCTACCAGCGGCAGGTCTATCGGCACACCCGGGCTTAATACCGCGATCGAGCACTGCTCCATAAGATCCTGGCTTAACTGTCCGAGTATAACCGGTATGTTTTTCAATTTTTCTGATCTGGCACGGATATCTGCCTCGCACAATTTTTCATTACTGTCATATAATATCGTATCCACTCCTTTTTCCACTAACAGCTCCGAGGCTGCGATACCGCTTATGCCTGTGCCTACTACCAGCACTTTTTTTCCATCTGCATTCAATATGATTTCCTCCTTACCTGCCTACAAGCCCATATACGCAATCAGGCATAATATCGTAGTCACAATCGAAAACACTGCCACCACCCTCGTCTCTGACCAGCCGCCGAGCTCGAAATGATGATGAATCGGTGCCATGCGGAAAATCCTCTTACCATGCGTCAGCTTAAAATACCCTACCTGCAGCATGACGGAAAAAATTTCAATCCAGTAAATCAGCCCTACGATCAATATAAACATCGGCATCTGCAGCATATATGCAGTCGCGGCTACAAAACCGCCGAGCGCCAGAGAGCCTGTATCTCCCATAAATACGCTTGCGGGATACACGTTAAACAGCAAAAATCCAAGCAGCGCACCGACTACCGCACAGGTAATCGGCTCAATCCCGCTGTTTGTGCCGATTGCTACTACGGTAAAAAATGTCGCTGTCAGCACGGTGACACTCGAAGCAAGCCCGTCGATGCCGTCCGTAAAATTCACCCCGTTTACCGTACCGATCACTGCCAGAAATAAAATCGGCAGCGCAAGCCATCCAAAATCAACATATTTCCCGCCGGAAAACGGTACAAGCATCGTAAGCGGAATATCCGAAAAACGTACGATATATATTGCAAATACGCCAGTCACTACGATCTCCAGAATCATTTTCTGCCACGCCAAAAGACCGTCGGAGCGCTTTAATACTACCTTTAAGTAATCGTCAAAAAATCCGATCACGCCAAATCCTACCGTTACAAACAAAATCGGCGCAATCTTTGGATAAGATGATACAAAAAACAACGATGTAATAATTATTGCAAGCAGGATCATCAATCCCCCCATTGTCGGCGTTCCTGTTTTTTTCTGATGCGATTTTAATTCTTCACGTTCTGTATTGCCGATTTTCAGCCTGCGCAGAATCGGAATCATCAATGGCCCTAAAAGCGCTGTTATGGCAAATGCCAGAATCACTGCAAATAGATACCGAAAATCAATCAACTGCTGTGTCATTATCTTTATCCCTCTTTCATTTGTTTTGCTGCTTAGTGCAGTCTGGCGCGGCTTATTGCACCAGCCTGCTGGAATTTAAGTATATCGGATTTTGGCTATCGTTGCAAGTGTAACTATTAAGTTTATGCGTACCGCCGTTACTCTTGGTCTGCGGCAGTGTCTGTTCCGCCTGTTTCATTTGTTTGATTTGCTTGATTTGTCTCATTTGATTGATCCGTCTGATCCGGCACAGGTTCTGTCTTTTCAATGCCCAGATACGGCAGTATATTTAAAAACAGCTCTTTTGCTACCGGAGCAGCTATTGTACCGCCATAATAAACACCTGTCGGATTATTAATAATGACAAGGCACAAAATCTCTGGATCTTCAGCCGGGGCAAAACACATAAAAGACGAAATATAACGGTGCGCGCTTCTTGGCAGCGTCTGTGAGGTAGCCGTCTTTCCGCCGATCTGATAGCCTTCGATATATGCTTTGTTTCCGCCGCCTTCCGATACCACTTTCTCAAGCAGCGAGCGCATTGTTTTGGACGTGCTCTCGCTTAAAATCTGTGTCTTTGGCTCATAGTCAAATACTTCTACCACATTTCCTTCCTGATCCTCGACCTGTACGCCGAAATGCGGTGTAATGCGCTTTCCGCCATTGATCAGAGAGCTGATTGTGGAGGCCAGCTGGATCGGCGTCACCTGGAAAGACTGCCCGAAAGAAATCGTAGCCAGCTCTACCTGGCCGATATTCTTTTTCTCATGCATAATCGTCCTGGCTTCGCCAGGCAGGTCGATACCTGTTTTTGAAAGCAGCCCGAACTGCTTAAAATACTTATAATACTGCTCTACGCCGAGACGCATGCCCAGCTCTATAAATACCGGGTTGCAGGAATTTTCCAGACCCTGCACAAAGCTCTGTGCACCATGCCCGCTGGTTCTTGCGCACCGGATTCTGCGGTCTTCTACGATCTTATAGCCTGGACAGAAAAAATTGTCGTTAAGCGATACGGCTCCTGCCTCCAGTGCCGCCGAGGCCGTAATTACTTTAAATGTGGAACCCGGCTCATAAGTATCATTAATGCACCCATTGCGCCACATCTGGTTCAATAGGTTCTGCTTTTCCTCCTGATCACTGTAGGATGTCCCTTCCGGCAGCTCATACGGCTCGTTCAAATTAAACTCAGGCAGGTTTACCATTGCCCTGACTTCGCCATTGGACGGTTTCATAATGATAATGCTCACACTGTCTGCCTCTTTTGCCTGCATTACTTTTTCAGCCGCCTGCTGGGCATACATCTGGATATTATAATCTATGCTGGTGCGCAGGTTATTGCCGTCTACCGGATTCAGCCTTGTTTCTCCTGCATCGGCGATCTCTACGCCTTTTGCATCCGTCAGCGTAAGAATCTGCCCATTGGTGCCCATCAGCTGTTCATCATACATGACCTCCAGCCCGATAATCCCCTGATTGTCGCCGCCTGTAAACCCGAGCACCTTGGAGGCCAGACTGTCGTATACATAGTGCCTTTTATAATCCTCATCTACCTTGACACCGTCCAGCTGGTAATCACGTATTTTATCACCAATCTCTTTGGATACGTTAGACTTTACCCGTTCAATCGCACTGTATTTTTCGACCCGTTTCCTGACGGTTTCTTCTTCCATATCCAGTTCTTTTGCAAGTACCTTTATCACATTTTCGGCATCCTTGATCTGGCTGTGGATGACCGATACTGTACATACGCTGCGGTTGGAGGCCAGCACTTTTCCATTTATGTCTAAGATCTTGCCCCTCGCAGCCTTTATATCACGCTCCCTTTCATGCAGCTGCTGTGCCCTCGCACTGTAATATTCCGATCGGAATACCATCAGGTACACGAGCCTGCCTGCCAGTACCATCATTCCTAAAAATATAGAAAAAAAGACAATGACAATTTTTTTCCGGTTGTTTGTTCTTGTACCATTCATATAAAGAAACCTCATAAAAGCAGTTATTATAGCTTATTCTGCAATTATGAGGTTATGTATTTTTTGCCGTATTAATTATAAGTTACAGCCTCACCCTGTGCTGCTTTGGATTCATAACCGGCAATCGCGGTGTACATATTTGTATCTTTCTTCTTTGGCGCATCCTCATCGATCTGTTCGTCCTTAAATATATTCATATACGGGAGTATTTCTTCTAAAATCTCTCTTGCAAGATTCTGCGCAAAAGTACTGTGTGCCTGCGCCTCGCCCTCCGTGCTCTGGTTCGGCGTATCGATCACCACATAAATTACATATTCCGGCTTCTCCTGCGGCAGGTATCCGATAAAGGATACGAGGTAGTTTCCGTTGCGCCTCGGCTGCTTTTCTGCCGTGCCGGTCTTGCCGCCCATGGAATAGCCTGGTACTTTTGCGACTGACGCACTTCCCTTGTTTACGACCTCATATAAATATTCCTTGATCTGGTCGCTCGTTTCCTTTGAGATTGTCTGCTTTAACAGCTCCGGCTTTATTTCCTCCACCGTATTGCCGTTTTGGTCTGTAATCTTTGATACAATATGCGGCTTATAATAATTGCCCCCATTGATCAGCGAGCTGAATGCACTGATCATCTGTATCATGGTACAGTTAAAATTCTGCCCAAAAGAGGATGAGGCAAGATCAACGGAATTCGTCTGCTCTACCGTACGTACCAGCGTATCTGTCCTGGCCTCGCCCGGCAGGTCTATATTTGTCTTTCTGCCCATCCCGAAAATACTCTGGTACCGGCAGAATTCTTCTTTTCCCATTTTTCTGACAATCTGCATCAGTGTATCATTGCAGGAATCCATCAGTGCACCCTGCAGTGTCTCAAGGCCGTGCCCGCTCCGGCTGACACACCTCAGCTTTTTATCTGCAACCTCTTCAATGCCGTCACACACAAACGTATCCGTCTCATTGAGCCTGCCGCAGTCTAATCCGGCTGCGATTGTTAATGGTTTTTGTGTAGAACCTGGCTCAAAAGTATCGCTTATGCAGAAGTTGCGCCAGAGCTTGTTAAGGGCATCCGTCGTCTCTTCTTCGCTCATTGCCTCGATCTCTTCTTTTGTATACCTGCCCTCTAAAGAGCGCGGATTGGACAGGTCAAAATTCGGGTAATTGGCCATGGCTATAATGCTGCCGGTGTTTGGATTTTGTATCACAACCCCGATATTTTCTGCTCCGTCTCCCTCTCTCGCCTGATTTTTATAGGCTTTGTTAAATTCTAATATTTTCTGTTCTACGACAGACTGGATATTCATATCCAGCGTCGATATTACATTATTCCCATCTACTGCCTCTTTAATCGTCCGCTCCAAAGAGTTGTCCGAATTTAAATAGCCATACTGCCTGCCGTTTGTGCCGTTTAACACACTGTCATATGAATTTTCAATACCTGCCATGCCTACATTGCCGGAGGCTGTAAACCCGATTACCGAGCTGGCAAGGGACTTATATGGATAGCTGCGTACATATTCCTTTTCAAACCATATGCCCTTGATCTTATCTGCTGCGGCGGCTTTCTTGTCTTCATCGTCTTTCTTGTCTTTTTGGCCTTCTGCCTTTTCCTGTCCGGTCTGGCCTTCCCCTCTCTGCCTGGCCAAAAATCCCTGCATCTGTTCATAAGAGACATGTTTAGTTAGTACCTTATACCTGTTCTTAGGATTCTCCTTGATAAAAGTACGCACCTCTGTCTCCGAAAGCTCTGGAAAGCTGGCCAAAAGCGCCTGCATCGTAGGCTCTAAATACTGCTCCTTTGCCGTAACCACAGAGCAGTCCAGTATTACGTTATATACATCCAGGCTTGTCGCAAGCACAATGCCCTGACGGTCTAAAATATCACCTCTGCGGTATGGAATAGGGGCACTGTCATACGTACGCTGTGACAGCACAATCTTTGAATATTTCGCGCCGCTTGTATGCTCGATATATACAAGATTTCCCATCAATGCTGCCAGCGAAACCACAATGGCCAAAAATACAATCATCGTTTTCAGATGATTCGTGCGGTTCAGCTTGATCCATCTTTTCTTTGGCCTTCTTCTCTTTCTTACAGGCTTTCTTCTTGCTGCCATATCACACCTTTTATACGATTTTTACATTTTTTCTTATTTTGTTTTTCTGAATTTTTGTCTTATTCTGTTTACAGTCTGCTGTTTTTCTGTTTTTATTTTTTCTTACTAAAATTATGTTCCCACACCGGCACATTTCCATGTTTTAGTTGGAATACTGTATCATATAATCAGAATTTTCGATCGAGTAGTAAATGATCTGTTTTTCGGATGGGTATTTCATGCCCAGCTTCTTCGCCTGTTTTTTTATTTCTTTAAGATTTACAGAGGTCGAAATTCTTTTATAAGCCGAATCGTTGTCCGTCTTTAAGTCTGAGATTTCTTGTTCCAGCGTCTCCATCCTCTTTTGACGGATGATCAGGTCTGACTGCAGATTCACGTATGCGACTGCAGTGAATGCAACGACCATGACACACACTGATAAAAATGCCACGTAGCCTGCGCTCATTTTCAGCGCCCGCTCCCTGTTTCTTCTTGCTGCGCGCCTGCGCCTGCGTTTCTGTTCGGCCTGTCTCCTCTCTTCCCTGCGTACCCTTCGTTCTTCGTGATAATCTGGTGCAGCTTCTAACCGCCGGACGGTATTGCCATCCTCATACGTATAGAAATCATACTGTCTTAGCTTGCTCTGTCTGCCCATTTACTGCTCCTTCCGTTCAAATACCCTGAGCTTGGCGCTCTTTGAACGTTTATTAGTGTTCAATTCTTCATCCGATGGTACAATCGGCCTGCGCAGCGCTTTCCCTTTGGAAATCCTGCCGCATACACAGATCGGAAAGTCAGGCGGACATGTGCAGGGATTTTCATTTTTTCTGAAAATCGTCTTCACAATGCGGTCTTCCAGAGAATGAAACGTAATCACACAGATACGTCCGCCGTCATTTAACAGATCAATCATGTCATCCAGGCTGTCCTTTAACACTTCCAGTTCCCTGTTCAGCTCAATGCGCAGCGCCTGAAAGGTACGTTTTGCCGGATGTCCGCCGTTCTTTTGCATCTTCATCGGAATTGCGCCGCGGATAACCGCACACAAATCCCCGGATGTAAGAATCTCTTTTTCTCTTCTAGTACTTACGATGTGTTTTGCGATGTTTTTTGCAAATTTATCTTCGCCATAGTCACGAATGATTCGAAACAGGTCTTGTTCACTATATTCGTTTACTATATCTTTTGCCGTCAGTTCCTGCCTGTCATCCATGCGCATGTCAAGCGGCGCATGTTCATCGCGGTATGTAAATCCGCGCGAAGGCGTATCCAGCTGGAACGATGACACGCCCAGGTCTAAGATAATCCCATCTACTTTCTCTATGCCAAGCCTCTCCAGCTGCATACGCATATCCGCATAATTGCTGCGCAGCACTACGGCACGGTCTCCAAACTCCCGGAGCCGTTCTTTTCCTGCACAGATGGCATCTGCATCCTGATCAAAACCGATCAGTCTCCCTCCCTGTGTCAGGCGGCTTAAAATCTCATATGCATGTCCGCCGCCTCCCAGGGTACCGTCCACATAGAGACCGTCAGGCTTGATCCCCAGCTGCTCCACTGTCTCATGTAACAATACCGAAATATGCTCAAATCCCATTGGCTCCTTTACCGCGGATGCTTAAATGCTGACGCCCAGCTCAGCCATGTAATCTGCAATGCCATCCATATCCGTGATGTCATTGCTGCGCTCCCACTTCTCCTTGTCCCAGATTTCCACACGGTTTAATACACCTGCGGATACAATTTCTTTTTCCAGGCCGGCATACGCCCGCAGTGAAGGCGGCAGCAGAATCCTGCCCTGCTTATCGACTTCACAGCTTGCTGCTCCTGCAAAGAAAAAACGTACAAAGTCCCTTGCTTTTTTATTTGTCAGCGGCACTTTGCGGAAAGCCTCTTCAATATGTGCCCATTCATCGAGAGGGTATACAAACAGGCAGTCATCCAGTCCCTTTGTGACTACAAACTCTTCCCCAAGCTTTTCACGAAACTTGGAGGGAACGATCAGCCTGCCCTTGGCATCGATTGTATGATTGTATTCACCCATGAACATCGCACATACCCCCTGCGTTTCAAGCGGTTTTCCGTGTTTTTTCAGTTCGTTTTGGGGATGGCTTTCTACTTATGATTATACACCCCACTTATCCACCACTTTATCCACATTTTCCACCACTTTCAACCACTTTCCTCCACGTCTATGTTATAATATATACCTCCTTCATCATTTTGACAAGTATTTTTATACAAAAAAAAGAGAACGCTTGTTACGCGTTCTCTTTAAATCCATCACCAGTTCACAAAAAAATCAACCAAAATCCGCCCGCCACATGGCTTACAGCGGCATTGCTCCGCCCGCATTATAATATCTCTCCAGCAGGGCATCCAACTTTAGGCTGAGCCGGAAACACTCTTCTGAGCTGAGGTCTCTGGCTGCCGCCTTATTTAATTCGATTCGAAGCTGTTCGATTTCCATCTGTAAGGTATGTTCTTTATTCATCTTTTATCACTCCGGTTTGTATATTGGCTGATCTTTTTTGTGACATTTATATTTTACTATCATTCTACAAAAAATGTCAATTATTTCACATCGACAGCATTCGACAACAACCGCGCAAAAAGGCTATGCCTGCTTTTTAAAGCTTGTAATGCTTTTTAAAACCTGGCTGTTGATCGGAATAATGTGGTTAATATCCCCTTCCACATCGTTTTGATGCGTAAGATATTCCTGATGTGCTTTGTTTACAAACTCAATCAGCGCTTCCGGTGCTGCCAGCTCCACATATTTTTTCTTCCGGCTGGCTGCCTTTCCGCTTGTGATATGATGGCGCAGCTTTTTCTTCAGCTCCTGTTCATAAGAGCAGTGCGCCCGGAAACCGCCTGTAAACTTCTGATTGTGCGGAAATGTAAAATAATCAGCCAGATAATGCGACACCTCGCCAAGGTGCCTGTAATATTTTGTACTGCCGGATTCTCCTTCTTTCTGACTGTTCGTTGATAGTCCGATAATGCGTTTCTGCAGTGCAGGAAATGTCTCAGATATTTCATGTCTACGATAGATAAATGATGGTTTAATATCAGGCAGGATACTGCCTAAGTAAAATGCATATTTGTGTTTTTTTAATCCTTTATCTCTAGATTCCTTTACTAAATACTTCGCTAAAGCAATGTGTGATTTTTTTCTCATTGGATCTTCCCCCTTGTATTTTATTATATGCGTCATATTTTAAAAATACAAGCGTTTTTTACACTTTTGTAAACGGAGACTAGAGCGTGTTTGAAAAATAAATGAATTTACAAATACGCTCTAAGACTTCTATGCCGTCTAAGTCCCCGCCGGAACTTTGTCCGCTTAACTATTTTTTATAAAAAGTACCGCAGACTGTCTGCTCACACTTACATGCGTTTGAACCGCCTACGTCAATATGGTCTGCCCTGCAGCTGCAGTCGTTGTTGTGCACGCATTTTTTTGCCTCGCAGCGGATATTGACTTTTTCAGACGCTTCTTTAAAGCTGTTTGTCATAGAATCACCGCGCTTTTCCTCAAAGCTGTCGCAGCAGGTCTCTCCTGAGCTGCTGGCACCGGCTCCTCCTACACTGATATTGTCCCTGATGCATCCGTGGTTCTGGTTGTATTTGCAGTTTACTACACTACAGTCTAATCTTGGCATGATTTTCCTCCTTTTTCTATAGAGTGCCTGCCTGCACCCTGTATTTAAATGCAAATATAGTATCTGCAGAAAATCAATTCTTATGTAAGAAAAAAACATGCCATTACTGGCATGTTTTTCAAATATTTTATTTCTATTTTATTTTTATTACTATTTCATTTCCTGCTTGTTTCTTTTTTATTACTATTTTATTACGATTTTATATTTCTATTTTACTTTTTCCTCTTCCGGCAGTTCCTTTCGGATTTCCTTTGTACGTATTTCACGGCAGATCTGATCGATAAAAAGATCCAGCTGCTTGACGCCCTCATTGCCGGCAAAACGGCTGCGTATAGACACTGTACCGTCTGCCTCCTCCTGCTGGCCTACAACGAGCATGTAAGGCAGCTTATCCAGCCTCGCGGCACGTATCTTAAATCCGATTTTTTCAGAACGGCTGTCTACCGTCACATCTACGCCGTTTTTCTTCAGCTCTGCTGCCACTTTTTCTGCATAGGCATTGTATTTATCAGAAATCGGCAGCACACGTACCTGTTCCGGGCAGAGCCATGTCGGGAACTTTCCGGCATATTTTTCAATCAGCCATGCCAGTGTGCGCTCATAGCATCCCATTGATGTACGGTGGATGACATACGGGCGGATCTTCTCACCGTTTTCATCAATATAATACATATCAAAATTTTCGGCAATCGCACAGTCAAGCTGGATTGTGATCATGGTGTCCTCTTTGCCATAGACATTTTTTGCCTGAATATCTATTTTCGGCCCATAAAATGCAGCCTCTCCGGCAGCTTCTACAAACGGCAGCCCTTTTTCGACTAAGATTTTACGCAGCGCCTCCTGTGCCGATTCCCAATACTGCTCATCGCCCAGATATTTTTCCCTGTTTTCGGGGTCCCATTTTGACAGGCGGTATGTCACGTCCTCCTGCAGCCCAAGTGTAGACAATGTATAATAGGCAAGCTCCAGACAGCCTCTTAGTTCTTCTCCGGTCTGATCTGGACGTATCACCAGGTGTCCCTCTGAAATTGTAAACTGGCGCACCCTTGTAAGTCCGTGCATTTCCCCGGATTCTTCTGCCCGGAACAATGTGGATGTCTCGCCCATGCGGTATGGTAGGTCACGGTAAGACCTCTGTACATTTTTATATACATAATACTGGTATGGACATGTCATAGGGCGCAGTGCAAATACCTCTTTATCAGACTTCTCATCGCCTAGGACAAACATTCCGTCCTTATAATGATCCCAGTGGCCAGAGATCTTATATAAATCACTCTTTGCCATAAGCGGCGTACGTGTGCGCACATATCCCCACTCATTGTCTTCCAGATCTTCAATCCACCGCTGCAGCTTCATAATCATCTTTGTTCCCTTTGGCGTAAACAGCGGCAGCCCCTGCCCGATGACATCGACGGTGGTAAACAGCTCCATCTCACGCCCGAGCTTATTATGATCTCTTTTCTTAATATCTTCCAGGTGCTCCAGATAAGCAGCCAGTTCTTCTTTTTTGTTAAATGCAGTTGCATAGATACGCTGCAGCTGTGCTTTATGCTCATCGCCTCTCCAGTATGCCATCGAAGAAGAAATCAGCTTATATGCCTTGATTCCTTTTGTGGACATCAGATGCGGACCTGCACACAGATCCACAAATCCGCCCTGGTCATAAAATGAGATCTCAGATCCTTCCGGCAGGTCTTCAATCAGCTCTACCTTATACGGCTCGTTACGCTCACGCATATACTGGACCGCCTCTTCCCTAGGCATCGTGAAACGTGAAATCGCATGGCCTTCTTTGATGATTTTTTTCATTTCTGATTCAATTTTATCCAGGTCCTCCCTTGAAAACGGCGGGTGATCAAAATCATAATAAAATCCTTCCTCTATAGCCGGGCCGATCGCCACTTTTGCCTCCGGGAACAGACGCTTGACTGCTTCCGCCATCACATGCGACGCAGTATGGCGGATGACCTTTAACCCTTCTGGATCATTGACTGTCACGATATTGAGCTGACAGTCATTAGAAATCATTGTTCTTAAATCTACAATTTCTCCGTCCGCCTCTCCGGCACATGCAATACGTGCCAGGCCTTCACTGATATCCTTTGCAATATCATATACGGATCTCTCCTGCTCGTACTCTTTGACAGTACCATCTTTTAATGTAATCTGCATGATCGAATCTCCTATACTTCGTACTGCCACATCAGCAGCCTATCCGACATTCTGTGACAGTTTCTTCCTTATTATAATGTATTTTTACAATATGTCTCAGGCTTCTTCGCAGCCTTCCTCCAGCAGCTTACAGTCCTTGCAGCTGCCATTGCCATTATTGCTGCCGATAGCTACATTTTTCTTTGGCCCGAAAAACACGCCTGCTACGATGCCTGCCAGTAAACAGGTCATCAGCCCTAAAAATAATTCTTTCTTTGAAATAATTGTCTCTTCCTCTAAGGATACCCAAAACTCTTTGATTTTTTTCATGCTGTTTTCCTTCTTTCCATATTTATTTTTTTGAAAATGCATAGGCAGCTTTTTGATGTATAAAAAGCTGCCCTCAACATTTTAATCCTGATTATTATTTATGGCGCAGCTCAAATCTTTGTACCATATCGTTCAGCATAACTGCCTGTGAAGCCAGCTCCTGTGAGGTAGCCGATGTTTCCTGTGCTGCTGCTGAATTATCCTGCACACCCTGCGAGATTTCCTGTACGCCTGCACGGATCTGCTCCATATTATCAGCCTGTGTCACTACACTCTCAGCAGTTTTGCGGATCATGTCGTTTACCTGTCCTACTGCTGTGACAGATTCTTCCAGGGAAGTCATAACGCCTTTTGCGATTGTATTTCCTTTGCTGATCTCCTGCATGGATATGCCGATCAGGTCTCTGGTCATATTGGCTGCTTTCGAGCTTTCCAGTGCCAGCTTGCCGATCTCATCTGCCACGACCGCAAAGCCTTTGCCTGCTTCACCTGCGCGGGCTGCTTCAATCGAAGCATTTAAGGACAGCAGGTTTGTCTGGTCTGCAATTTCTTCGATCGTCTGGATAATGCCTACTACCTGCTGCGAGGTCTCCTGTATATTGTTTACGGCCTCCATCATTGATTTCATTTTATCCTGATTTTGTTCCATCATCGTAGTAACCCGTACGGTTGCTTCGGCAGACACTTCAGCATCTGTACGGCTCTGCTGCACCTGCTCTTCAATCGCTACTGTCGATGTTAAAAGTCCGTCTACGGCTGCGGCCTGTGTACTCGCTCCCTCTGCAAGTATCTGGGAGGCATTTGATAATTCAGAAGCTCCGATAGATACCTGCTCTGCTGTGTGAAGAATTTTCTCCATAACATCGCTCATATTAATTGAAATATTAATCAAAGCCTCTTTTACTTTCTGAAACTCGCCTACATAATCATTTTTTAATTGTATATTCATTTTTCCCTGTGCCAGGTCTGCCAGGACATCCGATATTTCATCTATGTATACAATATATTCTTTCAAGCGGCTGACCGTGCCGCCGATCGACTGCCCAAGCTCGCCGATTTCATCCTGTGCCGTAATATTCAGCTCTACATCCAGATCTCCCTGCGCAAGCTGGCGGGCCGTATGATTCAGCTGCAGAATAGGCTTTGTCAGATTCGACGCACTTCTCTTTATACTGAGCACAATCATAAGCACACCTAAGATAAACACTGCCACAAGGGAAATGATCATTATAAAAAGCAGATTATAATATTCTGAAATCGGAAGATTGCTGACAGCAATATACCCTGTTTCTTTACTCATAGATACAACGCCGTATTTTGTTATGCCATCGATTTTATAACGCAGTAAAGTTTCTTCCCCATTTAAAACAGCCTGTTTTAATATGTCTGATACATTTATTTCTGAAATATTTTTCTGCAGCAGCTCTTCCTGCGGATGATAAACCATTGTCCCGGCAGAGGAAAACAGCATAATATATCCGCTTTTTCCTACTTTGTAGCTGCTCATAACCTCTTTCATGCGCTCCAGCGAAATATCAAGGCCTGCTACTCCAAGCGGTTCTTTCGACTCAGCGTCATAAACAGGCGCTACGGCACTGACAATCAATTTTCCGCTGCCAGTATCAACATACGGCTCTGTCAGTATCGTATAGCCTCCATCAATACAAGGATACCATGGGCGTCCTGTAATATCCCAGCCTTCTTCTGACGTAAAGTTATCTGACTGTGTCAAAACACTGGCATCCAGATCCGCGATCCAGGACGTCATAAAATTTTCCGGATCTGTGTCTACAATATTTCCCAAAAATTCACGCACCATATCCATTTTTTCGGTCTGGCTGATATCATCTCCCGGCTTTGTTTCCGATAATACAAAGCGGATATCTGGATTGACTGCAAGCTGCTGTGCACTCTTTATATACTTTGACAAAAATCCATTCAGTTCGTGTACTGCAGCTTCTGATTCCAGACGAAGCTCCATCTCTTTTGATGATGAAATCGCAAACTGCACGATAACGATTGCAACAACTGCGACAATCGCGAATACAAATAAAACACTCCGTCCAATCTGGACTAGAATCTCATCGGTAATCCGCTTCTGCGGATGCCCTTCTCCATCTATTTTTTGTGCTTTCATAACACTCCTCCTTAATTTTCTGTCAGCAATGCATCCATCCCCGTTCATGCAATGTCAAATAGCATTTTCATATTATTACTTTTTTTATGCCAACGCAAGAAAATTTAAGAAGTCCGGCTCAGGCATAAAACAGTTCAAACGGCCTGCTCCGGCTGTTACGGCACGATTTCCAGCCAATAGCCGTCTGGATCTTGAATAAAATACACTCCCATTTCAGAATTTTCATAACAGATACATCCCATCTCCTCATGTTTTTTATGAGAAGCCTCATAATCGTCTGTCTGAAATGCCAGATGGAATTCACAATCACCCAGATCATACTGCCTGTCCATATCGCGCATCCAGGTAAGCTCTAATTCAAAGTCAGACTGCGGGCTGCCCAGATAGGCAATAATAAATGCACCGTCAGGTGCCTCTATTCTTCGTTTTTCTCTCAGTCCCAATGCTTTTTCATAAAAATCCAATGACCTGTCCAGATCAAATACATTATAATTTTCATGTATCATTTTGAAATTCACGGTCTTGTCCCTCCTTTTATAATTATTTAAATGTATGTTTATTTACTTTCAGTATAGTCTATTTACAGCATAAATACAAGTACATGTCTTGCCAATATACATCACAAAAGAAAGCACGCTGCGCGAACTTTCTTCTGTCATGAATTAAAAATTCTCCAGCAATTATACCCCAACGCATAATCAGCTGAAGAATTTTTTAATTGTGATTTTATTTTTTATTCATACAGCAATATTTATATTTTTTCCCGCTGCCGCATGGACATGGTTCATTGCGTCCGATCTTTTTGCCGACAATTACGGTACCGGATTTTTTCTGCTCCAGATATAATGCCTTTTTTGTGTCAGGATCAAAAATCTCATCCCACATAGGCAGCTCATACAGCCATTCCGCCTTGGAATCAACCATATTTTTATATAGTTTTTCTTTATCAAAAGCAAGGCTGACCATTGTATCTTCTTCCATCGTGTCGATTGGATTTGGCTCTTTGAGGCTGTCATTGATTCCGTCCAAAAAACCTGTCATATGCAGTATACTTAAATCATACTTTTCAGCCAGCTCCTTTACCGTGCCTTTTACTTCCTCATCCGGATTTGTCAAAAGCTGTTCATATACGCCTTTCTCAAGCATAAAATAATGCTGCCAAAGCTTCTGCAGCTCACCTTTGTTTGCTTTTTCATTGTAAGCGATCTTTTTCCACTCATCTAATAATGCCATAACTATATCCCATCCTTTTTTCTTCTGCATGTAGACAGAAGTTTTTTATCCTTTTTATACATGATAGGATTAATTATAACCGATCTTCACATGTTTTCCAAGCCCCTTTTTTATAACTGCGTGAGCTTTTTATTGTTATGGACACAATAACGCACGCTGCGCGAACTTTCTATTGTCATGAATTAGAAAAGCTGCCTGTAAGGCAGCTTTTCTATTGGGGGAGGATAAAGTATTTATTGTATCTTTTGCATGCAATCCAAAGACTGCTTCGGGGGAAAGTCATCTTTGGATTAATTATAGTATAGACACTTTCGGGGAACTTATTCATGTTATTTCATTTTTATTCCGTTTTTATATTGGGATATTTACGATCTGATTTCTATTGACTTCATTGTACTAAACTGCTATTATGTTAAAGTATTTTTTATTTACTATAATATTATACAAATACGATCAAAAATTCTAAAAAAGATCAAAAAGGAGAACCTAACCTATGAAAAAATTAATTGCTTTATCACTGACACTTATGCTGTCGTTTTCTCTTGCAGCCTGCGGCAAAGAATCCGGCCAGAGTACCAATAACGCAGAAAATACCGGCAGCGCAGATGGTTCTGCCGACCAAGACAGCTCCGGCAGTGAATCAGATTCTGACTCTGAATCAGATTCTGATTCCAATGCTGACAGCGACATGGCTTATGTAAAGGACAAGGGTACGCTTATTGTCGGCATTACAGAATTTGAGCCAATGGATTATAAGGATGAAAACGGAAACTGGATCGGTTTTGACGCTGACATGGCCGCTGCTTTTGCAGAAAGCCTCGGTGTCTCCGTAGAATTTATCGAAATTGACTGGGATAACAAGATAATGGAGCTGGATGGCAGGACCATCGACTGCGTATGGAACGGCATGACACTCACAGACGAAGTGACCAGCTCTATGGAATGCTCAAACGCTTACTGCAACAATGCACAGGTCGTAATCGTTCCTTCTGCAAAGGCCGATGATTATCAGGATACGGAAAGCATCGCCGACCTTTCTTTTGCAGTGGAGGCAGGCAGTGCAGGTGCCGCACAGGCTGACCTGCTCGGTCTTTCCTATACTCCGGTCAAACAGCAGTCTGATGCACTGATGGAAGTAGCTGCCGGTACGTCCGATGCTGCAATTATTGATTCCCTGATGGCAGCTGCTATGATCGGTGAGGGTACCGGCTACGCAGACCTGACCTACACAGTCGGGCTGAATAAGGAAGAATATGGTGTCGGTTTCCGTAAAGGATCAGATCTGGCTGCAGCTTTAAATGACTTCTTTGCTGCAAGCTATAAAGACGGCAGCATGATGGAATGCGCTGAGACTTACGGCGTACAGGCTGCTGTTACAAAACAGTAAGGCAGGATAAGATCAATGGAACTATTTTTTGAACAATTTCCCATCGTTGTCAGGTCGTTAAATATCGGTTTCCTGCAGACTCTGAAGCTCTTTTTTGTAACGCTGGCCGGTGCCTTTCCGCTCGGACTGGTCATTGCATTTGGTTCAATGTCCAGGTTTTCGCCCCTGCGTTATCTTTCAAGGCTGCTGGTCTGGGTTATCCGCGGTACCCCGCTGATGATCCAGATGCTGATTATTTATTTTTTTCCGGGACTGCTGTTACATAACCCGATCTGGGGCGGAGGCCAGTCCGGCCGTTTTTTAGCTGCCTCTGTGGCTTTTATCCTAAACTATGCCTGCTATTTTTCCGAAATATACCGTGGCGGTATACAGGGCATTCCGGTCGGACAGACAGAAGCAGGACTTGTGCTGGGCATGACCAAAAAGCAGATTTTCTTTAAAATCACGCTGCTGCAGATGATCAAGCGCATTGTGCCGCCTATGTCCAACGAAGTCATTACACTGATCAAAGATACATCTCTGGCACAGATTATAGCACTCCAAGAAATTGTCTGGGCAGGACAGGCATTTATGAAAGGCTCGCAGGGTATTTCGGGTGCAATCTGGCCGATGTTTTTTACTGCTGTATATTACCTTATATTTAACGGCATCATAACTGTCCTGCTGGGACAGCTGGAAAAGAAACTAGAATATTTTCGATAAAATGCCCGGAGGAACATCATGTCTATATTGGAAGTGGAGCATATCCGTAAAACATTTGAACAGACACAGGTACTAAACGACATCAGCTTTTCTCTAGAAAAAGGACAGGTTGTATCGATTATCGGTTCGTCAGGCAGCGGCAAAACCACGCTGCTGCGCTGTCTGAACTTTTTGGAACACCCGGACGGCGGCAGGATTTTAGTCAATGGAGAGACATTATTTGACGCCTCACAGGCAGAATCTCAAAACGAACGCGAGATCCGAAAAAAAAGACTGCACTTCGGCCTCGTCTTCCAATCCTTTAACCTGTTTCCGCAGTATACGGCACTGCAGAATGTCATGCTGGCAAAAGAGCTGCTGGCTATGGATGCGCCGGATTATAAAGCAGACAAAAAGAACATACACAGTGCGATCGAAGCGCAGGCAGAGACACTGCTTACGCAGATGGGACTGGCTGACCGCATGCATAACTATCCGCACCAGCTCTCCGGCGGCCAGTGCCAGCGTGTCGCCATTGCCCGTGCACTTGCGCTGACACCTGATATCTTATGCTTTGATGAGCCGACTTCTGCTCTCGACCCGGAGCTGACCGGCGAAGTGCTCAAGGTCATCAAGGAGCTTGCAGACCAGAACACGACTATGATTATTGTCACCCATGAAATGGCATTTGCCAGAGACGTGGCTGATCAGGTCATATTTATGGATGGCGGCTGCATCTTAGAACAGGGTGATCCGCACGAAGTGATCGAAAATCCGCGCAAAGAACGGACAAAACAGTTTTTGGCACGGTTTATGCAGGAAAAATAAAAAGTCAGAAAAGGGGTGCTAAGATGAATAAGATCAAAAAGAAAAATATAAAAAGGCTGCTTGCCGCAGCAGGCGTTGTTCTTTTAGCCGCACTGTATCTGATTACATTGATATGTGCGATTTTTGATATGAGCATGGGCATGGTTATGTTTAAAGCTTCTGTTATGTGTACGATCTTAGCCCCTATTCTACTGTGGGGCTATATGGTAATCTACCGAATTGCCAAAGGCAAAAACGAACAGGAGCTGAACGAAACGCTGCACTATATGGAATCAAATAGAAACAAATTTCATGACAATGCTCAAAACGATGCTCAAAATGATGCTCAAAATGATGCATCGCAAAAAAAAGAAGCTTAAAAAGGCCTCTAAATACGTCTTTATTTAAAGAAACAGCAGCTGCAAAAATAATCCAGCTGCTGTTTGTGCACAAAAAGCTTTTTATAGTTACCATCAGCTTATCGGCCGCTGTCTGAACCTGTATCAGATTTTCCCCTGTCAGATTTTCCTGTATCAGATTTTTCTGTATCAGATTTTCCTCTGCAAGATTTTCCTCTGCGTCTGTGTCTGCACCCACATCCATATCTGTATCCGTATCTGCATTTTCTGTCTAAGGTTAATCAACATCGCCCGCTAGCCTCATAAATTGGGGATAAATTCTCCATATTATGCTCTGTGTGGGTACATCTCACAGAAAGCATGTTTAAGACTCGCTCCAGAGCGTGTCTTAAACATCATTCCTGCCAACTGTACACCCCTCTTCAAGCTTCTTGGACTGCTAATGTCCAAGATGATACGGTATATTTGGCCCTCATTCGGTCAACGCAGTCCGCTATATCATGCCCTGTGGGTACGCCTCCTTATTCGGGTCAAATCTCCCACAAATTGTGACACATATCATGCCCTGTGGGTACTTTTGACAGAAAGCATGTTTAAGACCCGCTCTGGAAATCTTCTTCTGCCGCATTATTCTGTATCTGTGCCAGTATCCGCCCCCGCATCTGTATCCGTGTCCGCGCCCTTGTCTGTACCTGTATCCGCATCCGCGCCGGCATCCGTATTTGTATCAGCGTCTGTTTCTTCATCCGCGCCGGCATCCGTATTTGTATCAGCGTCTGTTTCTTCTGCCTCAAACTCTTCTGGTTTCCGGTCGAAGATAGAATAAACGGATGTATCAGCCAGATAGATCCTGCTGCTCTCGCTTGTCTTGACATAATACTGATCCATCAAATCGTTTTTTGCTCCAAAAAGCAGGGATGATGTACCGTTTGTAGTTGTAATTGTCACTGTGCGGGACGGCTGGTCAAAACCGTACGCGGGGTCTTCTTCTGCATTTACTTCCGACGCTGCTTTTATCGCGCCTGCACTCTTTAAAAAATCCGAAAATAAATCCTGATCCAATATCAGATCGCTCTGGGAGGCCTCCTTCCACTTCCCGTCTTCTTTTACAAATTCATACCGGCTGCCGTCATAATCATAACTGACTGCCGTAACGGCATCCGGCTCAAATGAAGTCAGCGTAATTACCGCTGCTGCTTCTTCCCTTTGTGCCTTGTCTTCCTGCTTCTTATTATAAGTACGGATTCCAAAATATGCAGAAGCCATCAGTATGACTGCCATTATAAGCACCACAAACTGAATGATCTGTTTTTTTTGCATTATGCTGCTCCTTTCCTCTTCTATGCCTTCCTTCTCTTTAACCAGATCAAAATACCAGACAGCAGAAGTACAGCCGGGACTGCAATCACTGTGAAAAGTCCTGTCATCATAACTGTTCCCTGTGAAACAGCCAGCGTGCCCAATGTATATTCTTTCACCGGAATTACAATCAGGCTTGAAGCCTGCTGCTCCCCTGCCAGACTGCTGACCGCAGCTGTAAACAGCTCAGAGTTGTTTCCTGACACAATGCTGTCTGCACTGTCACTAAACATCGCCGCCGAAGTATAAACGATTAACTGTGCCTGCGTCTTTGTATCTGTCACCGCTATGCCGACGGTAAACGGGCCGTCCACGTCTCCCTCTTCTTTGTCGAAACCAGTCATGTTCTGTACATCCTTTTTTACAAATGCCTGATCGGAAGTACTGAGCAGTTCGGTATATATAACCGCGCCATCCTCTTCTTTTGGATAAGTCAGCCCCTGTGCATAAGGCGCACAGATATATTCATCCGATACGCCGGCTGTGATGGTATCATAAGATATATCCGGCAGCAGATAAAGCGGATTCTGATAAAAATTCCCGTCACTGGCTTCAATTACAATGCCGCCTTCCAAATGCAGCTCATAAGCTTCTAAAATACGCGTAAACTGCTCCATTTCTTCAGCCATATACATCGTTGTCACCAGTACTTTTCCACCATCATTTAAATAGCTGATTATTTTATCTGCATCATCTTTGGAAAAATCCGATACCGGTCCGTTGATGATCACAGCTTCGCTGTCCTCAGGCACAGACTCTGCTTCAATCAGGTTTAAAGACTGCAGATTGAGATTCATTTTTTCAATCGATTCTTTAAACCCGCCGCTTAACGCAGTCTCTCCATGTCCGGTAATCTCATACACCGTCTGCAGGTCTTCGTTCGTTACATATTGGATTGCACTCGTAAGCTGGCCTTCTGCGTCATACCCTGTCGTCTGTGTAGAATAAGTCTGATAATCTGTAGATGTCGTATATATGCTGCTGTAATCAATTACCTTTGAACGTTCACCGCAAACAGCAATAATACTGTTCATCGATATGCGGTCTTGTGTATATTTTTGATAAAAGCTCGGTGATACTGCCGGGTCCATATAAGTCACCTTGACTTTACTGGAAAGCTCTCCGTATTTTTTCAATGTCGTTCCCAGCTGCTCATCCTGCGAAGCTTCATCAACGATTACATACAGGTCTACCTGTTTATTTAATGACGATAAAATATTTTTGGTATCATCAGTAATTGCATATAGCTGCGAAGCCGTACAGTCAATATTGGTAATCGTCGATGGCAGCGCCCCTGCTGCAAGGTTCAATACTACTACAAATACTACAGCCGCAGCTGCAAAGCCTGCATGAAAAATGCCCAGCCCCAGTTTTTTCACACTGGCTGACCAGCGGCGTTTTTGAATAGACTGCGTAGTCAAAAACAAAAATAATGCTGAAATGCTGATATAATAAACAACTGCAGTAAGGTCTAATTCCCCGTTTGACATCCGCTCTAATCCATTCGTCAGGTTATAGCAGTTCATAATACTGGTCAAAAAGCTGTCCCCTGATGAAATCAGCTGCGTAATTCCATCCATCATATACCCGATAAACAGCAGCGCAAAGGAAAGCACCGCCGATATGACCTGACTCTCCGTCAGCGAAGATACAAATGTACCGATTGCAATACAGGTCAGCCCATACAGCCAGAATCCCAAGACTGCTGTATAGCTCTCGCCATACGGCACAGTCCCAAACCTGGCAAGCAGCAGGGGTGAAATGCTGATACAGGCCATAGCAGCCGAAAATACCGCTGCAAGTGCCAGATATTTGGCTGTTACAATCTTTCCTACACTGACTGGTGCCGTTAAAATCAGCTGGTCTGTCTTTGCATGGCGCTCTTCTGCAAGAACACGCATAGTTAAAATCGGCACGGTGATCAAAAATAAAAAGCTCATCGCATTTAAGGAATACGAAATATACGGATAACCGTAGGACATATTATATACATAAAAATATAAATAATAAAATGCAAGCGTCGCCGCTAAAAACAGCCACCCGACCACAGATTGAAAACACGCCAGAAACTCTCTTTTAAAAACAGCTCTCATCTACTCCACCTCCTGCATATTCAAATCTGTACCATCTGACTGCAGCGGGGCTTCTGCACCATCCAGATTTTCCTGCTCTGCGTTTTCTGAATTTATATTTTTTGAAGCCTTATCTTCTGATGTTATTTTTTCTGATGTTATTTTTTCTGGGGTTTTATTTTCTAGAATTTTATCCTCTGGTATTTTACCTTCTGATATTATTTTTTCTGGGGTTTTATTCTTTTGGGTTTCATTTTCTGGGGTTTTATTCTCTAAAATTCTATTTTCCGAAGTTTTATCTTCTGATTTTTCATCTTCTGATTTTTCATCTTCTGATGTTTTATCTTCTGATGTTTTATTTTCTAGAGCTTTATTTTCCCGCTGCGCGGCTGTGTCCGCCTCTTTACTGGTAAGCTCTAAAAATACCTGTTCCAAAGATTTCGTGTCGGCCCGCATCTCCAGAATTGGAATGCCTGCCTGTGCAAATGCATAAAATACCTGCTCCCTGAGGTCTTCCCCTTTCTGCGCCTTTAATGCTGCCCGCACGCAGCCTTCTTCCGCTCCCGGCACGATTGATTCCGGCATAAGCCCTGCCAGGCCCATAGTCTCGGTTACAGCCTCTGCGCTGCCTTTTACAAGCAGGCTGATCTCCTGTCCGCCGGACATCTGTGCGATCAGGTTTTCCGTCGTATCGCTGGCTGCCAGCCGTCCTTTTGATATAATAAAGATATGCTCACATACTTCTTTTATTTCCGACAAGATATGCGAGCTTAATATAACCGTATGCTGCCTGCCAAGACTCAGAATCAATTCCCGGATCTCGATCATCTGCTTTGGGTCTAAGCCGACCGTCGGCTCATCCAGAATAATTACTTTTGGATAACCCAGCACTGCCTGCGCAAAGCCGACGCGCTGCCGATAGCCTTTTGACAGATTGCGGATCAGGCGTTTTTTCATGTCCGAAATCCTGGTCAGCTCCATCGCTTCACTGATATATTGGCTTCTTTTCTGTCTGGGTAATTTTTTAAGATCAGCTACAAATTTTAGATATTCATATACCGTCATATCCATATATAACGGCGGCTGCTCCGGCAGATAGCCGAGGCATTTTTTGGCCTCTTCGGGCTGTTTGAAAATATCAAAGCCGTCGATTGTAACAGTTCCCTGTGTAGCTGCCAGATAACCTGTTATGATATTCATCGTTGTAGACTTTCCGGCACCGTTCGGCCCCAGAAATCCATAGATTTTTCCTTGGGCAATCTGCAGCGACAGATCGTCTACTGCCAGATGCCCGCCATATTTTTTGGTCAGATGACTAATTTCAATCACAAGCACTCCTCCTATATAGTTCCATGCAGACTGCTAAAATAACAGAAGTACCGGACTGCCGGTCTTTGTACAAGGCCGTGCCTGATAAAGTTATCCTGCGGCCGCATACAAAGATCCGCCTGCCAGTACATGCGCATTTCAACAGATCTTCTGATCTGTTAATTACTATATAAGAAAAATGTGATTAATCTACGTAAGGTCTGTGTTTTTTGTGTGAAGGATTGTCTTTAATTCTTCCTGCACCTGTGAAAATGTATGGAACTGTATCGTGCTCCAGCCGATTTCCCTAGGATATGTCAGATTTATGGCATTGTCATCTATAAACACACACTCCCGCGGCTTTAGATCATACTGATCCATTAAAAAATGATAAATTTCTTTTTCCGGCTTTATATACCCTGCTTCAAATGAAAATACTGCTCCATCTACAAGCGGCAGAAAATTTAATCCTTCACCCTTTGTCAGCTCATAAGTCCTTCTGGAATAGTTTGACAAAATATAAACCTGAAATCCATCATCTTTCATGGACTGTATCCATGTCTTTGCATATGGATATTGTACAATCGTATCTGCGGTATGCTCCCAGAACAGCTGCACCTGCTGCTTATGATCTGGTGCTTTTTCTTGAAACCGTGCCAGTATTTCTTCGTCTGAAACTACGCTGCGGTCGTATTCGTTCCACAGCGGCGAGCGTACAGTAGCCGCTGCTACGGTTTCAAAGTCTCTGCCTTCTATATGCAGTTTTTGCATTACATCCTGCCAGCAGAAATCGACCAGTACCATTCCTACATCTAAAATAATATTTTTAATCATAATCTATGTTCCCCTGCAATGCCCGGCCGGCATTAATGCTGCCCCCGGTATATAATGTCTGCCCTGCCAGGACCGTTTGAAATCATCGTAATCGGATATCCGATCTGTTTTTCTACAAATTCGATATAGCTGCGGCAGTTTTCCGGCAGCTCTTCATAAGTCCGTATTCCGGTGATGTCACATTTCCAGCCTGGGAGTACCTTGTATACAGGTTTTGCTTTTTTTAATCTGGCGGTAGTCGGGAATTTCGTTGTTACATCTCCGTCAATCTCGTATCCGACGCATACCGGTATCTCGTCTAAATAGCCGAGCACGTCCAGTACAGTAAATGCCACTTCTGTCGCACCCTGCAGCATGCACCCATACCTGCTTGCTACACAGTCGAACCAGCCCACTCTGCGCGGACGTCCTGTTGTCGCACCATACTCTCCGCCGTCACCGCCGCGTTTTCTTAACTCCTCTGCTTCGTCGCCAAAAATTTCACTGACAAACTCTCCTGCGCCCACTGCACTCGAATATGCCTTGCAGACAGTAATAATCTGCTTGATCTCATATGGCGGCAGGCCCGCTCCGATTGCCCCGTAGGCTGCGAGCGTGGATGATGATGTCACCATTGGATAGATGCCATGGTCAGGATCTCTTAACGTACCAAGCTGCCCCTCCAGCAGAATTGTCCTCCCATCCAGCAGCGCCTGATGCAGGTATGCGGAGATATCTGCAGTATACGGCTCTACCAGTTCTCTATATTCGTGCAGCTCTGCCAGAATATCTGCCGGATTTAACAGCGGCTTATGGTACAGATGCTCCAGCATCACATTTTTTATCTCACAGATACGCTGCACTTTTTCCTCCAGCAGCTCCTCATCAAACAGGTCGCTGACCTGAAAACCGTTTTTCGCGTATTTATCTGAATAAAATGGCGCGATTCCAGACTTTGTAGAACCAAAAGATTTCTTCCCAAGCCGCTCTTCCTCGTACTGGTCAAACAGCACATGATAAGACATCACAACCTGCGCCCTGTCGGAAACAAGAATCTTTGGCTGCGGAACACCCTGATCCACAACTGACTTCATCTCCTGGAATAGCTTTTTGATGTCTAAAGCAACACCATTTCCTATAATGCTTGTCGTATGATCATAGAACACACCTGATGGTAGTGTATGTAACGAGAATTTGCCATAATGGTTCTTGATCGTATGCCCTGCATTGGCTCCACCCTGGAAACGGATGACAATATCCGCATTCTCAGCCAGCATGTCTGTGATCTTGCCTTTTCCTTCGTCGCCCCAGTTAGCACCTACAACTGCTTTTACCATTTTACCTACCTCCTATGAATCATCATTTTCTTAGGTCTGTGCGGCAGTATGCGAAACCTTCCCTTGATCCGTATTCCTGCACACGTAAAAAGACAGGCTGTAAAAACCTGTCCTTCTGCTGTCTGTTTTTACTTACTGATTATACATGACTCTATGCAAGAAGTAAAGTACTGTTGCAAAAAAAGCTGACTGCCTATATTTTATGCGAAGCGCCGATCGCCAGCGCCCCCGGCCCGATATGGCATGCAACGCTTAATGACAATGGATTTACGGCACATTTCTGATTTGGAAATACTTCGTTTAACTCCTGTTCAAACTGGTGCGCTGCCTCTAAATCATACGTATAAGCGATATCCAGATACATATTCTCCCCGCCCGGATCGCCAAAGCGGTTTTTACAGTCATTTTTAATCGCTTCGATAATAATGCTCTTTGCCTGTTTTACAGTCCTTGCTTTTGCAAACGCATCCAGCTTCTCCCCTTGAATCTGCAGCACCGGCTTCAGGCGCAGCAGTGTGCCTAATGCAGCCGCTGCCGGCGTAATCCGCCCGCCTTTTTTCAAATATTTTAAAGTGTCTACCATAATATATATGCTGGATTCAAACTTTTCACGCTCTAAAATCTCTTTGATTTCTGCCGCGCTTTTTTCCTGCCCTGCAAGCATTTTTGCATCTAATACAGACCGCCTCTGTGTCACCGAAATTCGCTGGTTATTGACTACCTGTACCCGTCCGTCGTAATCCTGGGACAGCATCTGGGCCGTCTCGCATGAGCTGCTCAGCCCTGACGACATCGGAATATGCACGATTTCATCATAATCTACTAATAACCGGTCCCATAAATCAGTCACATCCGCTACGGCAGGCATGGAAGTGGAAATATCTGCTTCTTGTGCCAGTTTTTCGTAAAACTGCTCCTGTGTTAAATTTATGTCTTCAAAATATGATTCTCCATCAATATAAAAAGGCATCGGCAGGACATGAATTCCAAGCTCTTCTGCCTGCCCCTGCGTAATCCCACTGTTTGAGTCTGTTACAACAGCCACTCTGCCCATGTGTATTTCCTCCATTTTTACTTTTCATGATTCTGGCGTTTTGTACAGCCTTAATGATAGTTTATCCTGCAGAGCATTGTATCACACATGAAAAATACTTACAAGTAAAAAATACAGCCTGTAAAAAAGCCGCCTTATGCCCGCTCTGCGGACATAGACGACTTTTCCAGATAAATTTATTTTATATTCAGCTCAGATTACATCATGCCCATGCCTGGATTTCCTGCCGGCATAGCTGGAGCATCTTCCTTGATATTTGCTACGACAGATTCGGTTGTCAGCAGTGTAGCTGCTACAGATGTAGCATTCTGCAGTGCGCTTCTTGTTACTTTCAGCGGATCTAAGATACCTGCTTCTACCATATTTACATATTCTTCTGCTGCTGCATCAAAACCAACGCCGATTTCAGATTCTCTTACTTTGTTGATGATGACTGCGCCTTCCAGACCTGCATTTGCCACAATATAGAATAACGGAGCTTCTAATGCTTTTAAGATTACTTTTGCACCTGTCTTCTCGTCGCCTTCTAATGTATCAGCCAGCTCTGCCACCTTCTTAGAAGCATGGATATATGCAGAACCGCCGCCTGCGATAATGCCTTCTTCTACGGCTGCACGGGTTGCATTGAGTGCATCTTCCATGCGCAGCTTGCTTTCCTTCATCTCTGTCTCTGTTGCAGCGCCTACACGGATAACTGCTACGCCGCCTGCGAGTTTTGCAAGACGCTCCTGCAGTTTTTCTTTGTCAAACTCGGAAGTCGTCTCTTCGATCTGGCTCTTAATCTGATTGATTCTTGCATCAATCGCTGATTTCTCGCCTACACCGTCTACGATTACGGTATTTTCTTTCTGTACCTTTACAGATTTTGCACGTCCAAGCTGCTCTAATGCAGCATCCTTTAATTCCAGTCCGAGCTCAGAAGAGATCACTTCACCTCCGGTAAGTATTGCAATATCCTCAAGCATAGCTTTTCTTCTGTCGCCATATCCAGGTGCTTTGACAGCTACTACATTGAATGTTCCGCGCAGCTTATTTACAATAAGTGTCGTAAGTGCTTCGCCTTCTACGTCTTCTGCAATAATAAGCAGTTTTGCACCAGTCTTTACAACCTGCTCTAATAATGGAAGGATCTCCTGGATATTGGAAATCTTTTTGTCTGTGATTAAGATGTATGGATCTTCTAAAACTGCCTCCATCTTATCCATATCTGTTGCCATATATGCGGAAATATAGCCGCGGTCAAACTGCATGCCTTCTACAAGGTCAAGCTCTGTCTGCATGGTCTTAGACTCTTCAATTGTGATTACGCCGTCTTTGGATACCTTTTCCATAGCATCAGCTACCAGATTGCCGACTTCTTCATCACCTGCTGAAATAGCTGCAACTTTTGCGATATGGTTTTTGCCGTCTACAGACTGGCTCATGGACTGTAAAGCTTCTACTGCCACATTCGTAGCTTTTTTCATGCCTTTACGCAGAATAATCGGGTTTGCGCCTGCTGCGAGGTTTTTGATGCCTTCTGTCACCATTGCCTGTGCCAATACGGTAGCTGTCGTCGTACCGTCGCCTGCTACGTCATTTGTCTTTGTAGCTACTTCCTTCACAAGCTGTGCGCCCATATTTTCAAATGCGTCTTCCAGCTCGATCTCTTTTGCTATTGTAACACCGTCATTTGTGATCAGCGGTGCGCCGTATGATTTATCTAATACAACGTTTCTTCCTTTCGGCCCTAATGTAACACATACCGTATCTGCTAACTTATCTACACCTGCTTCTAACGCAGCCCTTGCTTCTGCACCATATTTAATTTCCTTTGCCATTGTGATCTTCCTCTTTTCTTAAATTATTTAGGGATAATTATCTGTTCATTATATCCAAATATTTCAATTATTATATCTGATCCTATCTGATCCTATCTGATTTGATCGTGTCTGATTATTAAAACGCCTTTGTTTACAGCCTTTGTTCTGCTGCTTTTTATCATACAGCCCTTGTTCTGCTGTTTTTTACATGCAGCTTCTGCCCTGCAGCTTCTTATTCTACAACTGCCAGAATATCATTCTGGCGGACAATAATGTACTCTTCTCCGTCGATTTTTACTTCTGTGCCTGCATATTTCGAATAAATGACTTTCTGGCCTTCCTTAACCTGCATAGTCACTTCTTTCCCATCTACAACTCCGCCCGGGCCTACTGCTACGACCATAGCCTCCTGAGGCTTTTCCTGTGAAGCGCTTGTCAAAATAATTCCTGACGCAGTTGTCTCTTCAGCCTCGCATTGTTTTAATACAACCCTGTCTGATAATGGTACTAATTTCATGAATATGTCCTCCTTTTAATCAATCTGCTCTTACGGTTCAGTTACTTATGATTTGCATTATTAGCACTCACTTGTTTTGAGTGCTAACTGATAGTTCATATCATATGTTTTTATCATTCGTTTCGCAAGTATAACATTTTCCGATTATTAATATATTTTCCCTATTTATCTATAGTATTCTCACTTTATCTCTCTTTTTCTTACTTTTGGAAAATATTTATAAAAAAAGCATGAATTTTATAAAGGATGATTTTATAAAATTCATGCAATATGAAACATCAGAAAAATATAGCGTAAAGGCTCATAAGGCCTCCGCCCCCGCACAGATCAAGGTTCAGTGCACTGCCTGCCCTGTAATAGTCCCTGCCTTTGACGTAGATCTTATAATATACCTGAAACCGCTCCGGCCCGCCGAAGGTTTCACGCAGATAGATGAGGTCTTCGTCATCTGCATCCATCCAGATTCGATAGTCGATGCCTTTCTGCTCCAGTATGCCTATCATCTTATTATATGTAAAATCGTTTCTGACATCAAAAAGAGATTTCCATAATTTCTTCTGCCTGCGTTTTCTTCCTGTTTTTTTTCCCTTCGTACTCATCCAATCATACTCCTTTCTATTTATTACGAAAATAGCACATTACATCTATAGAATACTACTTTGTTAATCTATATTATAGCACTTATAATACGAATGTCAACATTTTTATAACACTATTGGTGATGCTTTCTGCTTATTGTTTTGAATTATAATAGATGAAGGGACATTATCCTTGTATTCTTACATAATAATGGCCTGTATAACCTGTATAATAAGCAGAACGCACTACTAAAATGCCCATGGAGGGAATTTTTATGCCGCTGGATTATAAGATGATCGGGACAAATATCAAAAACCGCAGGAAAGAATTAAATATTACACAACAGCAGATGGCCGATGATTTATTTTTATCTACAAGTCTGATCAGCAAATTAGAGCGCGGCGTGAAACCTGTCAGCCTGGATACTTTTCATTCGATTGCAGAATACCTGCATACGAATATCGCTACACTAACCGCAGATCCAAACGATCCGTGCATTCAGCATAATCAGCTCATCAGTGAAATTGATGCCATGCTGGAGGATCTGGATAACCGGCACCTGCGCATTTTAAATCAGCTTATGAAAACTTATACAAAACAGATTCAGGAGCTTTACTCTGTGCCCGAACGCCCTTCGCGCACAGACTCGAAAAAGACATAGAAAAATGCAGGATAAAAAAATACAAAATAAAAACGAAATACAAAGTAAAAAACACAGCAGCAGACTGTATGATAAAAATAAATAAACAAAAATGGTAAAAATAAGAAACAGGAAACCTGATCAGGTTTCCTGTTTCTTATTTTTTACAGGCTATTTCAGCATGCCCTTTAATGCCTCAGCAGCCTCTTTTAATGCTTCGTCTATGCCTGCCGGATTTTTGCCGCCTGCCTGTGCCATATTCGGGCGTCCGCCTCCGCCTCCGCCGACCTTTCCTGCAGCGGCCTTGATCAGGCTGCCTGCGTGTGCACCTGCTGCCATAGCGGCGTCTGTAGCCATTGTTACGAGGTTTACCCTGCCTGCGGCGTCTGAAGCCAGTACAATCACGCCTTCGCCCAGTTTTGCCTTCAGCTGGTCTCCAAGATCACGCAGTCCGTTCATGTCTACCCCGGATACTTTTGCTGCCAAAAACTTGATGCCTTTAATTTCCTGCACCTGATCCATTACATCGCCGAGTGCCTCTTTTGCAGCCTGTGACTTTAATGACTCGTTTTCGCTGGAAAGAGCCTTCATTTCTGCCAGCATATGCTCTAATTTTTCAATCAGATTTGCCGGTGCTGCCTTGATAACCTTTGCTGCCTCAGCCAGTGTCTGCTCAATGCGGTCATAATATTCAAATACCGCATTGGAAGAAAGCGCTTCGATACGGCGGACACCTGCCGCAACGCCGCTTTCAGAAATAATTTTAAACGCAGTAATTGCATTTGTATTTCCTACATGGGTGCCGCCGCACAATTCGACGGAGAAATCTCCCATCCTGACAACGCGCACTGTTTCGCCGTATTTTTCTCCAAATAATGCCATTGCACCGGTCTTTTTCGCTTCATCCAGCGTCATAATGTCCGTGCAGACCGGCAGTGCAGCAGCTATTTTTTCATTAACGACTGCCTCAACACGCTTGATTTCATCCGGCGTCATAGCTGAAAAATGTGTAAAGTCAAATCTCAGCTTATCCGGTGTCACTTCAGAGCCTGCCTGCTCTACATGCGTGCCCAATACTTCACGCAGTGCTTTCTGCAGCAGATGTGTGGCACTGTGATTCTTTTCAATACGTGCCCTGCGTCCTGCCTCAACCTGAAGCTGTACGATATCACCGGTCTTGATCATGCCGTTTATACACACGCCGATATGGCCGACCTTGCCTCCGAGCAGCTTAATCGTATCTTCTACCTTAAACGCACCTTCTTTTGTCCGAATAAAGCCTGTATCGCCGATCTGTCCGCCCATAGCAGCATAAAACGGCGTCTGTTCTACGATAATAGTGCCTTTTTCCCCATCAGAAAGCGCTTCTACGATCTCTGTTTCCGTTGTCATAACCGATACCTTTGACTCTGCCAAAAGGTCAGCGTAGCCTACAAACTCTGTCGTAATATTTGGATCAATCGATTCATATACCGTAACATCCGCACCCATATAATTAGTTGCTTTTCTGGCTTTTCTCGCCTTTGTGCGCTGCTGCTGCATACATGACTCAAAGCCCTGCGCATCGATCTCAAAGCCTTGTTCTTCCAGTATTTCCTGTGTTAAGTCGACCGGGAATCCATAGGTGTCGTACAGTTTAAATGCATCTTCACCAGAAAGGGTCTTAACGCCCTGCTCTTCCATGGATTTCTGCATGTCTGTAAGAATCGCAAGCCCCTGGTCAATCGTCTTGTTAAACTTTTCCTCTTCCTGTGTCAATACCTTGAAAATAAATTCTTTCTTTTCATCCAGCTCAGGATAGCCGTCACAGCTTTCGGAAATAACCGTACTGCTTAACTCAGCCAGAAAAACGCCGTCAATGCCAAGCATGCGTCCATGGCGGGCAGCACGCCTGATTAAGCGTCGCAGCACATAGCCGCGTCCTTCATTTGACGGCATAATGCCGTCCGATACCATAAATGTAGCCGAGCGGATATGGTCTGTAATCAGCCTTATCGATACATCATCCAGTGCCTCCTGCTTATAGGTCTTGCCGGAAAGCCCGCAGACCTTATCCCGGATCGCTTTCATCGTATCGATATCAAACACCGAATCTACATCCTGTATTACAACTGCCAGACGCTCCAGGCCCATGCCGGTATCGATATTTTTCTGGTCCAGTTCTTCATAGCCGCCTTTTCCGTCACCGTCAAACTGGGTAAACACATTGTTCCATACTTCCATAAAACGGTCGCAGTCACAGCCTACCTTACAGTCCGGCCGTCCGCAGCCGTATGCTTCTCCGCGGTCATAGTAAATCTCAGAGCACGGCCCGCAAGGCCCTGCCCCATGTTCCCAGAAATTGTCACATTTTCCGTTTTCATCACGATAAAACCGGGTGATCTTTTCAGCCGGAATGCCGATTTCTTTATTCCAGATCTCAAATGCCTCGTCATCTTCCCCGTAGATCGAAGGATAAAGACGGTCTTCCTCCAGCCCGAGCCCCTTTGTCAGAAATTCCCATGACCAGGCAATCGCCTCGTGCTTAAAATAATCCCCAAATGAAAAATTGCCGAGCATTTCAAAAAATGTCAGATGCCTTGCTGTCTTGCCCACATTTTCAATATCGCCGGTACGTATGCACTTCTGGCATGTCGTAACACGCTTTCTCGGCGGTATTTCCTGTCCGGTAAAATATGGCTTTAATGGCGCCATCCCGGCATTGATCAATAATAAACTGTTGTCATTATGCGGCACCAGCGAAAAACTTTTCATAGCCAGATGATCCTTGCTCTCAAAAAACTCAAGAAACATTCTGCGCAGTTCATTTACGCCGTAACTCTTTTTCACGCTGCTTGTCCTCCAAAACCTGTATATTGCGGTAAATTATTTTCTGCCTGACTGAATCCGCACAGTCGATGTCTTTGCATCTTTGTTTTCACGCAGTTTTTTTCCGATTACAATGCCTGCAACCGCCAAAACCGCATATTTAATCACGCCCAGAAAATATTCCAAAAAACTGACTAAAAACGCTTCCATAAAGAATACTCCTCCTGTTTTATATTTTTAAAAGCACAGTTCATCCCATACTGCCATAATTATAATCTTCTTTATTGTTTATTTCAACCTGTTTTGCATCATTTTGCAGATACGGCAAAAAATGCAGAGCTGATTGCCATAGCCCTGCACTCAATGCTGTCATGTTCCGCTGAGTTCTTCAACGACCGGCTGAATCTGCGACAGCATGTTATCCATATCTTCAAACATGGCACTTTTAGTAGTACCAAGTGTATTTGCCCGCTCGATATGCTTCAAAACGTCCTGATGGCGTTCCTTTGTATTTTCAAAAAATCCAAGCGCATTTTTCAGCTCTGTTTTTGACAATGAAATCACATTGGATATGTCTGACTGCACTAAGGAAGCTCCTTCTGCAGCCTGTGTGATATGGTCAAACATCTGATATGTATCGCTTACCTTCTGCACACTCTCATCCAGTGCCTTCTGCGAAGCGTCAATGCTGGAGTGCAGCCTTTCTGTTCCGTGCTCTACATCCACAACGCTTTCATCCACAGCTGCTACGAGATTCTTAATCTGATCTGCCAGATGTTTTACTTCTGTAGCGACAATTGCAAATCCCCTGCCCATTTCACCTGCCCTGGAAGCTTCAATCGACGCATTAATCGCTAAAATATTCGTCTGTTCAGCAATAGATACAATTTCATTTGTACATGATTTAATTTTCTTAATCGAAGCAAGAAAGTCCTCAAACGTACTTTCCATTTCCTCAAAATAATCTTCTACCTGCTTTGTATGATTTTTCAAGCCTTCTACTTCTGTCAGCACATCACTGACAGAACTTTGTATGTCGTCTTTGACTGTCGCAAACTGGCTGGATACTTCATTAATATTTAAAAAAGACTGTTCAAAATCTTTCAGCTTCTGGCGAAAATTCTCTGCTTCAGCAAGCACCCCCTGAAACGAATCACTTACCATGCTCAGCTCAAATAAAGAAGCCACTTCCCTCTGCACAATTGCTTTCTGACATTCTTTTACGCTGCCTGCCACGTGCAGAACCGGATATAACCCTTCCTCACTTGTATGCTTCGGTTTCCGGCCATCCTCACTCAGGCGCTTTTGTTTCCGGCCATTTTTATTAAACAGCATATGGCTTCCTCCATTCCCTATAACAATATTCCATTACTATTCAAAAACCACGCAGGTCATCGACTGATTGACAAACTGGTTATTGTAATGCTCACCGTACCCTACGATGCCTGCATGGCTGCCCAAAGCGCCCATCTCGTGCAGATACTCCTGCATGTAATGATTCTCACTGAACAGTAAATACCGGAACAGGCAGTTAATTGAAAAAACAGCAGATATTTTTGAAAAATCCTTCTGAATCGAACGGATCGTATCCTTTACGATCGCCCGGTAATCACCTAATTCAAGCATGACCAGTACATCAGAATCATTTACCTGCCGAAAGCATGACAGCGCGTTGCCGTTTACTTCCTTTATAGATATGATGCACATATCATTTCCATTGATCTTTCCAAACGGATTTTTAAAAGTCTGTGACTGAATCTCCTGCTCCGATACATGGAGAATATTCTGGTATACCTGCTTGGCAGGCCTGCCGTTAAGCTCCCCTATAATATAATTGGCCTTATCTGTCTTTGAAGCAACAAATCGGTAGCTGCCCATTTTATGGTAAATATTTTCTTTGTATGCCTTGACCCTGCCGTTTAGGTTTTTGATCAGCGCATACGCCACTGCATCCTCATAGATCCTTCCGTTTGCCGAAACTCTGCCTGCATCTCCGGTCCCGCCGACCAGCGAAACTCCCCTCCGCCTGAGCACGCTGTAAAGCGTATTCAGAACACATGCATCATTCCCGGCACAAAAATCAATGCATATCGTATCATTCTGTGATCCTTGTATGCTTTCCATATCCCGCTCCAGACGGCGGATATATTTAACCGGCATGACCGATACTTTTTCAAGCACATTTGACACTGCACGCACGCCGTCATAAAATGCTGCCACGCCGACGCCCTTTTCTACAATTCTCGTATCGTAGCTCATGCCTATGCACCCTATGCTCGGCACATTGGGATAAAGATCCTGCAGTGTACTGACATGTGATTCAAACTGGTCACTGTTTGACATAAGCATAAGGAACTGCGGTTTCGACAGCCCGCGCACCGCTTCTTTTAGATCTCCGGTCTGGCTCATTCCAAAAAATTGTTTCACTATTAAGCTCTCTCCTATTCAGTATATTATTGACAATTTTTACTATTATCATACATTATACTTGAAAGCTATACGTCTGGTCAATGAATATTTCACGAAATTCACTTTTTCGGACAAATTTAAGCTATTCAATGGCAATATCTCCCGTTTCACATTCGATCTGAAGCATCCGTCCTCCTTTATCGTCGAATGTAGAATAAGAATCTCCCATTTTTTCCCCGCACACTATAATGCTGCCAAACTCCGTCTCAAGCCTGTATCCATAGGCAGCCGCATCGTCTGTCAGTGATATGTTCACATCCCCATGCTCAGACTTTATGCTGCACTGGCCGATCTTCGCATCGACAAATTCACAGTCCCCGGCTTCCATACGGATCTGCATATTGTCAAGCTCCGTCTGTCTGGCATCGACATTTCCATAATCACTATGCAGTTTAAGATCACGCAGTGACGCATTTTGAAATACGGCATTGCCGGTGTCGATGTATGCCTCAAGATCCCCTGTCAGTATAAGGTCCTTCATCTGTATATCGCCATATTCATTGCGAATGCTGCATCTGTCCCCGGATACTTGCTCCATAGACATCCTGCCGCATTCCAGCACCGCATTTGTTTCCTGTATCTGTGAAGACCGCACATCGATATCTCCATACTCCGATGTTACATCCAGACGTCCTGCCTCAATGCCGCTGCAGATAAAACCTCCTCTTTCTGTCTTTGCATGTATCAGCGACAGCTTCTGTCCAAAAGGTATCCGCACCGTAACATAGCCGTCATCCAGATCTGCAGATGTCCTGCCGACCATAAACCATGAAAAATCCATATTAAGGTAATTTATGCGGTCTGTCTGTGCCAGAACAAGCCTGCCGTCTGACACACTGCACTCAAATTCTGTGTCTGCCTGGCCATATAAATGATATGCGATCTCATAATTTTCAGAATCAGAGGCTTCAATTCGAACGTCCGCCTGACACAGATCCAGTTCTATGCTGTCAAACGCCTCCACCTGCCTGCCTTTTTCTATATACACATTTTCTCCATGGTTCTGCCCTGTATGCGGTGAATATACATGCAGTCCGCTGGCATTCAGCTGAATGCCGTATACAGTTCCGCCTAAAGCAACACCTGCGATCGTCAGGACAATGCCCGCTGCTGCCATAGCTGCACATGCAGCCCAAAATTTTTTCTTATTGATCATTGTTTTTTTCTCCTCTCCGAATCACCCCTGCAAGCTTTTTCAATATCCAGCTTATAAATCTGCGGCAGAGAACATACCCTGTATAAGTCAGTGCCGATCCTGCTGCCGTGGCCAGAAGTCCCATGCCAACGCAGGTAAGAAACACCGGGACACTCTTTGTAATGGACATAAATCCGGCAATAATTGAAAACGGCCCTATAAGCACCGTGCTCGCTGCCGTCAGCACCAGTGCCACAAGAAGTGACAGTACTACTATACCCATTGCAAAACACAGAACGATCCCGGCTGCCATAAGAGGCAGCGCAAGCGGTGCTGCAAACAAGGCAAGCACGCCTACCCAGAGTGCATTCATGCCGCTTTTTACATCCTTGACAGGTTCTTTTGAATAATTTAATGCAAAATCCTTGATAATCTGATCTGCCGCCTCCTGCGGACTGCCCAGATCTTCAATCGCTTTCTGCTCATGTTCTTCTCCGGCCTCTGCAAAATACTCTTCGTAATATTCTATCGCACGTTCGAAATCATCCTTCGGCAGCCGCTTCAGCTTGATCTCGAGCTGCCTCATATATTCCTGCTTATTCATTTTCCCCTCCTACATTCACACCGCTGTTTTCTATAATCTCATTTATAGCTGCCGTATGCGCCTTCCATTCCTGCGCCAGCATCATCTGCTGCTGCCTTCCCTTTTCCGTAATCTTGTAATATTTTCGATTCCTCCCCTGATACTGCTGATCATAAATAACTACAAAATCATTTTCAGATAACCTGCGCAGCACCGGATACAGTACAGAATCTTTTAAGTTTGATACTTTTTTCATCTGCTGGCTGATCTGATATCCATAACTGTCTTCCCGGCAGATCATCGATAAGACCAGCAGATCCATCAGTACTGGATTTAATGGGTAAATCATGCATATCTCCTTTCTTCTGTTTTTTATATATCATAACTTTAAATATATTATATATTGTATAATATATTTTGTCAATATATATATTTTTTAAATTTATATAATATGCATAATTGCTGTCTTCGCCAAATACATCCTAAAAGTTAGATGCTTCGTCTATAGTGTAATATATATCCGGGGATTTGATGTTAGAATATAAATAGTACAAGCCAAAATGAGAAATCCAAAATGCACATAAGAAGGTACAATAGAAATACGCCGAAGGAGGATCTCATAATGGCGAAACAACATGACAAACAGTTTTAACTGGCATGACACCGCAGGTTAGAGCGTGTTTGAAAAATGCTTTCTGTGAGATGTGCTTCACACTTAGTGGAGAATTTATCCCAAATTTATGAGGCATAGCGGGCTATGTTGATTAAATTTGGGATGAATGATCCGCATCATCTTGGACATTAGCAGTCCAAGAAGCTTGAAGTGGGGAGTGCAGATCACAGGAATGATTTTTCAAACACGCTCTAGGTCATTCCAAGCTGCTCTGCCAGATTGCAGACATGCGCATCCTGCTCCATTAAAAGAAGCAGGATACGAATTCGGGCAGGGTTCCCCGGCATCTTGAAAGACTCAGTTAAAATGTACAGATTGCTTTCTTTAAGCCCTGCATAAAGTCGACTGTCCTGATATTCGGCCAAAGGACCTCCTCCTTACAGCTTTTTCACAAACAGGCAGCGGATCGCATTCAGCACTGCAAGAATCATAACACCCACATCTGCAAAAATCGCCAGATACATATTCGCAATGCCCACGGCCCCTAACGCAAGGCAGGCAAACTTTACAACAAGCGCCATCACAATATTCTGATAGACAATCCGCAGACACTTCCTTGAAATCTTGATTGCTTTTGCAATCTTGATCGGGTCATCATCCATCAGCACAATATCCGCCGCTTCGATCGCCGCATCAGAACCCATTGCCCCCATAGCGATGCCAATATCCGCCCTGGAAAGTACCGGCGCGTCATTGATACCGTCACCAACAAAGGCCAGCTTTGCCCTGCCCAGCTTCACCTGCAGAAGTTCCTCCACTTTTTCAACCTTATCTGCTGGCAGAAGTTCACTGTAAACCTCGTCAATCCCAAGAGAGGACGCGACCTGATTTGCCACTTTCTTTGCATCACCCGTCAGCATGACGCATTTTTCTACGCCTGCTTTCTTTAATTCCGTAATCGCCGCTTTAGAATGGGGTTTGATAATATCTGAAATCACGATATGCCCTGCATATTTCCCACCCACTGCCATGTGGATGATCGTTCCGGTCTGGCGGCAGTCCTGATACGGAATATTCAGGTGTTTCATCAGTTTATCGTTCCCGGCTGCAACTTTTATGCCGTCCACTTTCGCAGTCACACCGTTTCCGCTGATCTCCTGTATATCCGATACACGGGTTCTGTCAATCTCTTTCCCGTATGCCCGCTGTAAGCTCTTGCTGATGGGGTGGGAAGATGCGCTCTCTGCAAGAG
>CAJUHV010000028.1 GCA_910586445.1 uncultured Eubacterium sp. | reverse complement strand
CCGCGGTCTCGACCTTGGCAAGGTCGCGCGTTACCAACTACGCCACTATCGCGAAATGTTTCGTGTTCTCTCGAACACAAGAGATACTATAAACTATTATGGAAGAGTTGTCAATAGAAAAAATAAAAAAATTTAAGAAAAATGAAAAAAATTTAAAAAGTATAAATTAAAATATTTGAACCAGCAGGCATATTGTCCCTATTCCCGCATAAAATAAGAATAAGCAGATAACGGAGAAGCATCCTAATGAGTGCAAAGACCAGAATTGTTGTATTACATATGAGAGAGGTCATCTATACTGCAATATTCGCTGCGCTTGCAATTTTATTGATCCTGCTGTTAGTTTTCATGTTCCGTTCTGGGAAAAAGGATTCTGCTGCCCAGGAAACGATGAAGTATGTATCTGGTGTCTATACGTCATCTATTGTGCTGAATAACCAGACAATGGATCTGAAAGTCGTAGTCGATGATAACCGGATCAATGCGATCTCACTGGATAATCTGGATGAAACAGCAGCGACCATGTATCCGCTGATGCAGCCGGCACTGGATCATATCAGCCAGCAGATTTATGAAAAGCAGTCAACCGAGAATATTACTTATGAAGAAGCAAACCAGTATACATCTGTAGTGCTGCTGAATGCGATCAAGAATGCACTATCAAGGGCAGAAGTGAAAGAAGAAGGCAGATGAGCAAAACACAAAAATCCCGAAGCAGGGCGGTGGGAAGACCACACGCAGCTGCTGGCGGGATTTTTGCTGTACGCTTTAATTCAGTGTGCTTAGATAATCTGATACAGCGCTGACATTTACTTCTGTATAAGAAACCGGACGGTTTGCCTCCACCCTTGCATACACAGAAAATCCGATCCATGTGACGAGGGCAACAGCTGCCACACTGCCTACGATACTGTAAATAATCCGTTCTCTTTTCTCCTGCTGAAGCTGTTTTTTGCGGTTATACTTTTCTTTTTTATATTGATCTACTTTTTGCTGGCTCATTCTAAATATCTCCTATTCTAAAACTGATATATTTGTGGTACAATGGGCTGGTACCCCATACAGTTTATGAGGCACTAAGTCTGTGTCGTGTATCATTATACACGATCAGATCATTTTTGTGGAGTACCAAATAATAATTTTTTATGAAAAAATTGTGAAATCGCATGGCAGCATACAGGCAGCGGTGTTTTTATCATAGATTATGAGAAAGGAAAATAAAACGAATGAAAACAGGAATCATATTTGACATGGACGGAACGCTCTGGGACAGTGCAAAGCAGGTGGCAGATGCATGGAGCACGATAACGATTGAAAGGCTGGGACGCAGAGTAACACAGGAAGATATGTACCGCACAATGGGCATGCCTATGGACGAGCTGGCAAAGGCAATATTTCCAGACCACGAGCTGTCTGAGCTGCTGCCGATTATGGAAGAGAGCGGCATAGTAGAAAATGATTATTTAAGAGAGCACGGTGCATGTATTTATCCAGATGTCGTGCCGGTAATCAAACAGCTGTCGCAGCAGTATCCGCTGTATATTGTGAGCAACTGTCAGGCAGGATATATTGAGGCGTTTTTGGAATATTATGATCTGGGTGCATATTTTAAAGATTTTACCTGCTTTGGAGAAAACGGAAAATATAAAGGGGATAACATCGCTCTGATTATAGAGCGCAACAGCCTTGACCGCGGCATTTATATAGGGGATATCCAGGCAGATTATGATGCAGCCATTGCAGGCGGTGCGGAATTTATCCACGCTGCGTATGGCTTTGGATCTGTCAGTGCCTCAGTGCCGAAGCTGAATGCATTTAAGGAGCTGCCTGTGGTTCTGCAAAATTTCTGAATACATTGTGAACTATAACATCATGCATTGCAAATATATATAAGAAATGATAAAATGTTTCAAAATCGGTAACAGTATAGCTGGAGGCTTTACTGTGCCAGAATTGTTACGCAAGAAAAGAAGGGGTTGACATATGAGGAAAAGTAAAAGGAAACAACTTATGCTGGCAGCTTTGACGGGACTGCTGGTCCTGGCGCCTGTTCAAAGCGTAAATATGCCGGTGCCGGTTTATGCCGGACAGGTGCCTGCTGCCAGTGACAGCCGTTTATCGGAGTTTGACATAGCTCCGGGGACGCTGAATCCGGCTTTTTCACCAGATGTATTCGAATATACGGCTGCCGTGGAGGCAGGTGTAACAGGAGTCAGTGTCCGGGCGATCCCGCGGTCGGCCAATGGGACAATCGCCTCGGTAGAGGGAGCCAGATCTCTGAGTCCGGGCGTGAATACGATTAAGGTGACGTGCTCCGCGCAGGATTTTACCACCAGTGTATATACAATTACATTGACCGTAGGAAGTGCGGGCGCACAGCAGCCGGACGGTACAGGCACGCAGCAGCCGGATAGTGCAGATGCGCAGCAGCCGGATGGCGCAGATCTAACAGGCACGCAGCAGCCGGATGGTACAGGCACGCAGCAGCCGGATGATGCAGGCATAACAGGCGCGCAGCAGCCGGACAGTACAGGCACGCAGCAGCCGGATGATGCAGAGGGCAGCCCGGCTTCATCGGATGCAGAGGGTGCAGAAAATGCAGGCACTACAAAAAAGAAGAAAAAGAAAAAAAAATCGGCGTTATCCTCCCTTGTAGGGCAGATTGGGTCGGATGGGACAGTTACGTTAAACGGTGCGGCATACCGGCTGTCTAATAATTTTTCCTACAGTAATATTACCCAGGATATACCATCAGCATTCGGGCAGGGCTCTGTACAGATCGCAGGTACAAGCTATTCTACGCTTTACTGTGCGCAGGGGGATATGAATCTTGTCTATATGGAAAATACAGACGGAAATGGCTCGACCGGATTTTATTTTTATGACGATACGTGCAATGCGGTAGAGCGGTTTAAATATGTCGGTACGGGAGATAATTTTGTAGTATTTATCAGCAGCTCCCGCGCAGAGCTGCCGGCAGGATATCAGGAAAAGGCACTGGAGCTGCCGTCCGGCAAAGAGGTAATGGCATATCAGAATAAGGCGTCGGATGAGATGCAGGATTATTATCTGATCTATGGCATACATTCGAGCGGGAGCAGCGGCTGGTATTTATTTGACAATGCGCAGGATACTTATATGCGGTATTCCAATGCGTTTACGGTGCAGGCCCAAGAGCCGGAGGAAGAAGAGGAAGTAGCCAGAACGGTTTCTTTGGTAAAATATAATTCATTAAACGAAAAATATTCACAGCTTAAAAAAAATAATGTAAGGATTGTAAGCATACTCGCAGTAGCAATGGTGCTTATGATTATTGTATTTACAGCGATCCTGCTGCGCAGCAGAGATGAGGCAGATGACGGGCAGGAGCCTGATAGAGAGAACGGCCGCATGAAAAAAATGCCAAGATCAGGCAGGGGAAGGCGGCAGACAGAACCGGTATCAAAAAGTTCACTTGCAGCAGGCCGCAATTTTGACGGCAGGTCAGCTAAAAATGCAAAAAAAGTCACAAAGACATTTACAAAATCGGCACCGCAGGCAGATACAGAGCTGCCTCGGACGAACCGGCAGGACGAGATCAGTACGCCGGAAGAAATACGCGCACAGGTAAACCGAGAACAAGGCATACAAAAGGGATGGAAAAATGAAAAAGACCATCGTGCATATGAGCAGCAGCTGAGGGAACAGCGTGTATATGAACAGCAGCTGAGGGAACAGCAGGCCGCAGAGGCAGACCGCAGGGAACAGCAGCTGAAAGAGCAGCAGGCAGCTGACATAAAACGTAAAGAACAGCAGATGTATGAGCAGAAGCGTAAAGAACAGCAGCTGAAAGAGCAGCAGCTGAGGGAACAGCAGGCATACGAGCAGAAGCTGGAGCAGCAGCGGGCATATCCGGCAGGAGCCTTTGATGCCGGGAGTACGCAGCCAAAGAACCTGCTGAAAAAAGAGCAGGCCGCAGGCTCGACGGATTCTGTGCAGCTTGCAGCAGAAAAAATGCGCCAGTCAGTCAAATATGCACGCAAAAATGCAGCGGAGCAGCCGGAGCATGATCCAATGGACGACTGGGAAGTAGAAGAACCAACAGGCCGCAGGCCGCAGAAATCTGGCAGAAAAAAACGAAGCCTTATGGATGAAGATATGGAAATTATGGATCTGAATGATTTATAAGGAGGAAAAATGAATGCGTAAACCATACACCGCAAAAGCGCAGAAGGCACTGGACATTGCGGGAAAGCTATCAAAGAATTTACAGCATAATTATATTGGTACAGAGCATATACTGCTGGGCCTGATTCAGGAGGGCACGGGCGTAGCTGCACAAATATTGGTGGACAATGGTGTAGAGGAAAGCCAGCTGCTTCAACTGATTGAGGATCTGATCGCGCCGTCTTCCGATGTGGCAGTCGCAGAGCGGGACGGATATACGCCGAAGACTAGAATGATTCTGGACATGGCAGCCTCAGAGGCAGATCGTTTTCGGAGTGAGCATATCGGGACAGAGCATCTTTTGATGGCAATTATCAAATCCGTAGACTGCGCTGCGTCACGTCTGATGAATACGATGAATGTCAATATGCAGAAAATGTATATCGATATATTAGTAGCAATGGGCGAAGATACAAATTTATATAAAGAAGATTTTCAAAACGGCAAGCCGATCCGCAGGCGCGGCGAGGCTACTTCTGTGCTGGATCAGTATTCCAGGGATCTTACGCGCATGGCCGCAGAGGATGAACTAGACCCGGTAATCGGCAGGGAACAGGAAATCGAACGTGTCATACAGATCCTCAGCAGGCGCGGGAAAAATAATCCATGCCTGATCGGAGAACCCGGCGTAGGAAAGACTGCGATCGTAGAAGGGCTGGCAGAGCGCATTGTATCCGGGGTAGTTCCCGATACGGTATTAAATAAACGTGTGGTGACGCTGGATTTGTCAGGAATGGTTGCAGGCTCAAAATACCGCGGGGAATTCGAAGAAAGAATAAAGCGGGTAATCCACGAAGTTACCTCTGCGGGCAATGTCATTTTGTTTATTGACGAAATACACACGATTATCGGAGCCGGAAGTGCCGAAGGGGCAATCGATGCTTCAAATATATTAAAACCGGCTATGGCGCGCGGCGAGATCCAGCTGATCGGAGCGACTACGATTGAGGAATACCGCAAATATGTAGAAAAAGATGCTGCGCTGGAGCGGCGTTTTCAGCCGGTTATGGTAGAGGAGCCGACGGTAGAGCAGACGATCGAGATTTTAAAGGGACTGCGCGGGCAGTATGAGTCACATCATCAGGTGGAGATTTTAGACAGCGGGCTGGAGGCGGCTGCACAGCTGTCTGCCAGATATATCAATGACCGCTTTCTGCCGGACAAGGCGATAGACCTGATCGACGAGGCTTCTTCCAAAGTGCGCCTGGGCGGATTTCCAATGCCGGAAAAGCTCGGCGTACTGGAGCAGCAGATGCGTGAGCTGGCAGAAAAATTAGAACAGTCGCTGATCGACCAGAAATTTGATCAGGCAAGTGAAATAAAGGCACAGCGCGACCAGTGTAAAGGCGAATATGAAAAACTGTTAAAGCGCTGTCAGAAAAATAATTCCAAAAAGCAGCTGACAGTTGGAGAAAATGAGATTGCCGATGTAGTGTCTGGCTGGACGAAGATCCCGGTCAAAAAACTGACAGAAGGCGAGGCTGACCGATTACAGAAGCTGGAAAAAATACTGCACAAGCGAGTAATCGGACAGGAAGAGGCAGTAAGCGCGGTGGCAAGGGCAGTCAGAAGAGGGCGTGTAGGATTAAAAGACCCGAATCGTCCGATTGGCTCGTTTTTGTTTCTGGGGCCGACCGGCGTAGGAAAGACAGAGATCTCTAAGGCGCTGGCAGAGGCGATGTTTGGGGACGAACAGGCGATTATACGTGTCGATATGTCAGAATATATGGAAAAGCACAGTGTGTCCAAGCTGATCGGCTCCCCTCCGGGATATGTGGGATATGATGAAGGCGGACAGCTGAGCGAAAAGGTACGGCGGCATCCTTACTCCGTGATTTTATTTGACGAAATCGAAAAGGCACATCCTGACGTATTTAACATTCTGCTGCAGGTGCTGGATGACGGACGGATTACCGACGCGCAGGGACGCAGGGTTGATTTTAAAAATACAATTATCATTATGACATCCAATGCGGGTGCACAGGCCATTGTAGAGCCGAAAAAGCTGGGATTTGCATTTTCTGAAGATGAAAAGCATGACTACGAGCGCATGAAAAGCGGTGTGATGGAAGAAGTGCGCCGGATCTTTAAGCCGGAGTTTATCAACCGTATCGATGAAATGCTCGTATTCCGCATGCTGAATAAGGAAGATATGAAGAGGATTGTAGCACTGATGGCTAAAAATCTGATTGAGCGGTGTAAAACCCAGATGGATATCCAGCTGGTAATCAGGGATACGGCAAAAAGCTATGTCGTAGAAAAAGCGTATGATCCAAAGTTTGGGGCAAGGCCGCTGCGCCGTACAATCCAGATTGAAATCGAAGACAAGCTGGCAGAAGAAATACTGTCCGGCGCAGTCAAAAAAGGCGATACTGTGACAATCGGCACCAAAAATAAAAAGATGAATTTTACGACCGTTCATAAAGACGAGCAGGCAAAAGGGCATGAGGAAAAATATGCAGACAAACAGGCAGAACCGGCAGCAGAAGAATAAACAGATCAAACAATGAGACAAAAGGAACAGTAACAGAAACAGGTTTCATGCAGAAATTTTAAGAAAAACAGGTAGCACACCGCAATGAAATATTGTATAATATTACTATCATGTTAAGCACACTAAGCGCACTAAGTACACAAAGGAAACTGGAGGATAAGAAAAATGGGCGTAATTAGCGAATTAATACGTACAGAAGGAGATGGAAAAATTAGTTTTGGAGATTATACGTTATCTTCGAAGACAAAAAAGGATAATTTCGAACACGGGGCAGATAAGTACAAGGTAAAGACATTCCGCGAGATTACAAAGCTGGAGTGCAACGGCATCTTTGTTTATGAATCTGTGCCGGGAACAGCAGTAAGCGGGCTAGATCTTACAGAAAACGAGGTGTCTTTTAGGGTCGAAGGCCCTGAGGACGCAGAAATTACTTTGGGATTAAGCGATTCTACAGAGTATGAAGTGCTTATAAATGGTGAGAATGCAGGTACAATGAAGACAAATCTGGGCGGAAAACTGACTCTGAGCGTAGAGCTTGGGGAAGATCATCCGGCAGATATATCAATTATTAAAAAGTAATATGGCAAAAGCAAAGTCAGTTTATTTCTGCCAGGAGTGCGGCTTTGAATCATCCAAATGGATGGGACAGTGTCCGGGCTGCGGGCAGTGGAATACATTTGTAGAAGAAAGAGTAGAACCAAAGCGGCAGGCTGCGTCTGTAAAACAGGCGCAGTCTGTTAAGCCTGTACCGCTCTCTGCAATCGAGATGAAGCAGGAGGAACGTTTTTCCAGCGGACTTCCAGAATTAGACCGGGTGCTGGGCGGCGGAATCGTACCGGCTTCTATTGTATTAGTAGGGGGAGATCCTGGAATCGGCAAGTCTACGCTGCTGCTGCAGGTCTGCCAAAACCTGAGCCGCCAGCAGATTCATGTTCTGTATATATCCGGGGAAGAATCCTTACAGCAGATCAAGCTGCGGGCGCAGCGCATAGGAACATTTACAGACAGCATGTCGCTTTTGTGCGAGACAAATCTGGAAGTCATCGATACGGTGCTGCGCAGAGAAAAGCCGCAGGCAGTAATTATAGATTCGATTCAGACGATGTACAGTGAGACGGTATCTTCCTCTCCTGGCAGTGTATCACAGGTACGCGAGGCGACCGGCGCATTTATGCAGCTTGCAAAAGGGCTTGGGATTACGATTTTTATTGTAGGCCATGTGACAAAAGAAGGCGTGGTAGCCGGGCCGCGTGTGCTGGAGCATATGGTAGATACCGTATTATATTTTGAAGGCGACCGTCATGCTGCGTACCGGATTTTACGCGGAGTCAAAAACCGTTTTGGATCGACGAACGAAATCGGCGTATTTGAAATGCGCGGGCAGGGGCTTGTAGAGGTGGCCAATGCTTCTGAATATATGCTCAACGGCAAGCCGAAGGACGCCTCCGGCTCAGTCGTAGCCTGTTCCATGGAAGGGACGCGCCCGATACTGCTGGAAGTACAGGCGCTTGTCTGCCGCAGCAGTTTCGGCATACCAAGGAGGACAGCTGCCGGGACAGATACGAACCGTGTAAACCTGCTGATGGCAGTATTAGAAAAAAGGCTGAACCTGCGCCTTGGTGAATGCGATGCCTATGTAAATATTGCAGGCGGGATAAAGATGAATGAGCCTGCACTGGATCTGGGCATTGTACTTGCGATTATATCAAGCTATAAGGAACGCTGCATAGACGAGAAGACGATCTGCTTTGGAGAAGTGGGCCTGAGCGGGGAGGTGCGTGCAGTGAGCATGGCGAAACAGCGCATTTTAGAAGCGCGCAAGCTGGGTTTTACGACCTGCATACTGCCCAAAGTAGTCATTGATTCACAGACCAATAAGATAGAAGGAATAAAGCTGATCGGCGTCGAAAATGTACAGGAGGCAGTACGGAAAATATTATAACAGCTGTAGAAAAACCGCACGGACATGTGGGCGGTATCGGACGGCAGTTTTGAAAACGTAATTTTCAGTTTTTTGGCAAAAATGACTAAAAAATCAAAAAATTGGCGTTTTCTTTTTCTGCTTATTTGAAAGAAAATACTTCAATTCATTGAAAGAATGATTTATAATATATAAGATAACCATTCATTATACTAAAATAGTTTTATGAAACAGGATATGAAAATAAGATATGAACAAAAAGAAGGGAGTCATTATTACGAAACAGAAAGGAGGCGAAGGGGATGTTTGAGTTTTTATGGAAAAAGGCTTCCGGTAAACCAAAAGCAGCAGTATTTGTAGATTATGAACATTGGTACTATGGGTATCACAACAAAGTACAGATGAAACCAAATGTAGAAGAATGGATCGATGAGCTGAAGCAGGAGTATGATGTAGATAAGCTGTATATATTTGGAGATTTTTCAGAGCCAAAAATCGGTACTGAACTGGAAAAGCTGAAAGTGCTGACAGATCACGTCGTTCATACGGCGAGCACGAAAGAAGGCGTAGATAAGGATTTTACAGATATAATTATACTGGATACCATTTATCGAAGTATGGCAGAGAAAAATGATGATGAAGTATATATTCTTTTTACAGGCGATGCTCATTTTACAAAGGTAGTAGAGTATTTAAAGGAAAAAAATAAAAAAGTAATCATTTATGGCGTAAAATTTGCATTCAGCAATGCATTAAAATCAGCTGCTACCAGCTATGTAGAAATGCCAAGGCAGGAGCAGGAGCGGAATCATTACAATGACCTGATTCTGATCAGCCTGGACCGGCTGAGAAAGAAAAATGCGTCGAGAAAGCCGTCTTATTGGAAGACAATAGAGAGCGTAGCAGCTTATAACCGTGTATCAAAGTCACGTGTCAAGACAGCATTGGACGGAATGATCAGCCAGAAATATATCGAAGTTGTATCCAAAAAGGCGGGCAGGGAGCGTGAATATACGCAGCAGCTGCTGGAGGTAGACTGGATGCAGCTGCAGGAAGACGGTTTATGGGAGCCGGTTGCCAGATAAAAATGCAGGGCGAAAAATATTGTTTACAGAAAAACGCATGATAGAAAAATTGTATGGATGTATACAAATAATATTCAAGGATGGAATAGACGGTGCATAGACAGGCTCAGGAAAGAGGCATAAATGTATTTTATGCATAAAATGCACAGGAAATGGGACGATCTGTACGTGAAATACGCAGGAAAGAGGCATATATGCATTTTATGCATAAGAATGCACAAGAATGGGACATCGGCACATAGAAATACTCAGGGATGAAAGATCGTGCAAAAAATTTTAGGAAATAAATGATGTTTCAAATAATTATAATGAAAGAATGGTTATATATCATATGTATAGCTGCCGCAGATTTCTGCGGCAGTTTTTTGGAGGTAATAAAATGTCATATACTGTATATGCCTGGCTGGTAGTCAACGGTTTTATATATTCGGAAAAATTTCAGCAGATTTTTGACTGGCTTGTGCAGGCAGCCCGAAGACAGGGCTGTGAGCTGGAGATTTACACAAATACGCAGCTGCTGCCGGAAATTGTGATGGGAGGAGATCTGAGTGTTCATTTTCAAAGCGGGTCAGCTCTGCACCGCCCGCAGTTTGTCATATTCTGGGATAAGGATGTCCGCCTGGCCAGGCTGCTTGAAAAAGCGGGACTACAGCTTTTTAATAGTGCGAAGAGCATTGAGATCTGCGATGATAAGGCACGCACTTTTTTAGAGTTGTCCAAGAGCGGCATACGGATGCCGCGCACAGTCATAGCACCTATGACATTTCGGGCAGAAGGATACATTCACTACGATTTTTTGGATAAAGTCGAGCAGCAGCTGGGGTATCCGATGATTATAAAAGAATGCTACGGCTCGTTCGGACAGCAGGTATATCTAGTCCAGAACAGGGAAGAAGCTCTGTCATGCATGCGTGGCATCCGTAACAGGCCGTTTCTGTTTCAAGAATTTGTTGCTTCTTCAAAAGGGCACGATATCCGCATTCAGATGGTCGGTGATCAGGCCGCGGCTGCGATGCACCGTGTGAATACGAATGATTTCCGTGCGAATATTACAAACGGCGGCAGCATGGAACCGCATGTGCCGTCAGCAGAGCAGCTTGAAATGGCACGCAGGGTGATGCGCCAGCTGCAGCTTGACTTTGCAGGCGTGGATATCTTGTCTGGCAGGGACGGGGAGCCGGTATTGTGCGAGGTAAATTCGAATGCGCATTTTGTAAATATATGGAAATGCACCGGCGTGAATGCAGCGGATGCGATCGTGAAATACTGCATGGAGCATTGTGGATCACATATTGACCAGCCGTAATGGCAGGAGTCTGAAAACATGCGATGGAAAAGGAGCTTAAATGTCTGAATGGATGATTCGTCTGGAAGAAGGAGGAGGCCGCAGCAGGCATCACGGATGGATTTTGTATGAGGCGCAGGAGCGCGGCATAAATATGCACTATATCGATTTGTATCGAAAAGCATGTGAGCAGTATGGGATGTCGGTCAAGTTTGGAATCTGTCAGGAATGTGAGAAAAACCAGCCGGAATCCGGCAGCATGCAGTGTACGGCATATGAAGCAGGCGGTCTGGCCAAGGCAGCACGGATTACGGATGCAGTCGAGCATGACAGGCCGAGCTATGTGATTAACCGTACGAGGGATTACCGCCTTGCCGGGCTGCTGGAGGGCCGGGGGATACCGGTATTTAATTGTGCAGAACTGACAGAGCTTGGCAATGACAAAGCAAAGGCTTATCGATATATGCAGCAGCGTGCAGTGCCGGTTATGCCTGTTGTCTATCATGCTGACACAGAACCGCCATGGTATCCTGCGGTGATAAAGTCCTGTGCGGGACATGGGGGCAGCGAGGTGTATCTGGTCAGAAACAGTGAAGAATACCGTAGCTGGCACAGCCATATCAGGAGAAATACATGCAGGTATATTATGCAGCAGGCCGCCTCAGATCTTGGGAAGGATGTGCGTGTATATATAGTCGGAAACCGTATTACAGCCGGCGTGCTGCGCACGTCTCAGACAGATTTCCGCAGCAATTATTGTCTCGGAGGACAGGTCAGGCTGTATGAGCTGTCTTTCAAGGAGCGGGAACTGGTTATGCGGGTGACTGACGGGCTGGATATAGGCATGGCAGGCATCGATTTTATTTTTCATCATGGCAGGATGGTATTTAATGAGATTGAAGATGCGGCGGGAGCCAGGGCATTGTATACATTGACAGATTATGATCTGGTGGAGGATTTTGTGGGATGTATATGCAGCCGTATATCTGTAAAAACAGAAAGGAAAAGCGGTACAGCATACAAAATGCCATACCGCAGACCGGATCAGAATCAATGATGAAACAGCCTGATTCCGGTGAACGCCATAACCATATTGTGCGCATTGCATGCGTCAATCACATCTTGGTCGCGTTTGGAGCCGCCAGGCTGTGCGACATATTTTACGCCGCTTCGGAACGCGCGTTCGATATTATCGCTGAATGGGAAAAATGCATCAGAGCCGAGTGTTACGTCTGAATTCTGGCTGAGCCAGGCACGTTTTTCCTCGGCAGTGAATACATCCGGGCGTACTTTAAATGTATGTGCCCAGACATCATCTCCCAATACGTCCATATAATCTTCTCCGATATATAAATCAATAGCATTGTCGCGGTCTGCGCGTTTGATGTCATCGCGGAATTGAAGGCCTGATACCTGCGGGGACTGGCGCAGATACCAGTTATCGGCTTTTGTGCCTGCCAGCCTGGTACAGTGTATGCGGGACTGCTGCCCGGCTCCGATGCCGATGGCCTGTCCGCCTTTTACATAACATACGGAATTGGACTGTGTATACTTTAATGTAATCATAGCAACTGCGAGGTCTATTTTGGCAGACTCCGGCAGTTCTTTATTTTCTGTAACAATATTTTGGAAAAAGTCTTTATCAATATGCAGATCATTGCGGCCCTGTTCAAAGGTGAGGCCGAATACTTCTTTGTGTTCAATCGGGTCCGGCACATAGGAAGGATCGATTTCTACGACATTGTATGTGCCGCGTTTTTTGGTCTTTAAGATTTCCAGTGCTTCCGGTTCGTAGCCCGGAGCAATGACGCCGTCCGATACCTCATGCTTGATAAATTCCGCGGTAGGGACATCACAGATGTCGGAAAGCGCGATAAAATCTCCAAAAGAAGACATGCGGTCTGCACCTCTTGCGCGGACATAGGCACATGCCAGCGGAGAATAGTCAATGTCATAATCATCTGCCCAATAAATCCGGCGCTCAATATCATTAAGCGGCATGCCGACGGCAGCACCGGCCGGAGATACGTGCTTAAAAGAAGCGGCAGCCGGCAGGCCTGCAGCTTTTTTTAGTTCGGTGACAAGCTGCCATCCATTCAAGGCATCCAGAAAGTTAATGTATCCCGGCCTGCCGTTTAATACGCGTATCGGCAGATCAGAGCCGTTGTTTAGGTAGATTCTGGAAGGCGTCTGGTTTGGGTTGCATCCATATTTTAGTTGTAATTCATTCATGCTGTGTTCTCCTTTGCTGAATTGTTTCTGTCATAATAGGTTTTATTGCATTGCTGATTATAGATTTGATTATAGCTTTGCTTTTAAGGATTGTAAAGGGGTATCGCGAAGATAGGATTCGAAATAGCATTGCAGATGGAGCAGGGAATGTGCTATAATATGGCTTAAATGCCGGCATGGCACAGCGCAGATTTTCACTGCTGCTATACATACAAAACGATGATAAAATGAAAGATGATATAAGGAGAGGGGTCAGATGATATTTCAATTTACAGACGACTGCATTATAGGAAATGCACAGATTGACGAAGAGCATAGACATTTATTTGAAATTATGAATAAAGGGATTGGAATTGCAGACAATGGTTATGCAGGTGATCAGTATGCGGCCATCAAAGAGCTGCTGGATGAACTGGATGATTATGCCGAGCAGCATTTTACGCATGAAGAAAATTATATGGAGCAGATTTTAGATCCAGAGCTGATCCTGCAGAGAAATCAGCATATGATATTCCGGGACAAAATACGGGAATGGTCTTTTACAGACATTGACGATTACGGTGAGCAGCAGCGTGTTTTGAGAGAGCTGATGGAATATCTTGCCCGCTGGCTGTACCATCATATTATATCCAGTGATGCTATGATTGGAAAGCTGCCGAAGCTGGAAGAGTGGATGGTGAAGGAAAATCCATGCGAATTTTTGGATGAGTATTGTACGGGCATTTCATTTGTGGATGAAGAGCACAAGGAGCTGTTCCGTATTACAGACAAGGCGAACAAATTTCTACAGAACGAGTTTACATATGATGTGTATGACGGGATTATGGACATTCTGGATGAGCTGAGGGATTATACAAAACGGCATTTTAAAGATGAAGAAGATTATATGGAACGTATCCAGTACGACGGCCTTCCTGCACAGCGCAGGGCGCATGCGTCCTTTATTGAGCGTATTGAAGGGATTGACCTGAATACGGTCGACGGAGATCCTAAGCTCTATCTGGAAAGCCTGATCGAATTTCTGCTTGGATGGCTGATTAACCATATTTTATATACGGATAAAAAGATCCCTCTGGAATAAAAGTCTTTGGTAAGGAGGCAGCTATGCTTACAGGAAAAAATATACTGCTCGGAGTGACCGGCGGGATTGCTGCTTATAAGGCAGCGGGATTAGCCAGCATGCTTGCAAAGCTGCATGCGGATGTACATGTGATTATGACGCAGAATGCAGAGAAGATGATTTCTCCGCATGTATTTGAGGCGCTGACCGGAAACAGGGTCGTGGACGATGTATTTGACCGCAGCAGCGGATATCATGTAGCGCACATAGCCATGGCGCGCGAGGCGGATGCTGTCATGATTGCGCCTGCCTCTGCCAATATCATTGCCAAGCTGGCGCATGGGATTGCGGACGACATGCTGTCTACGACAATGCTTGCGGTAACAGGTCCGGTATACGTCGTACCGGCAATGAACACCCGCATGTATGATCATGCAGCAACACAGGAAAATTTAATCAAGATAAAATCTCTGGGATACCGTGTGGTAGAGCCTGTAAGCGGTTATCTGGCATGCGGGGATACCGGAAAAGGCAAAATGCCCGAGCCGCAGGAGCTTTTGGAGTATCTTTTATACGAAGCAGCATTTGAAAAGGATCTGGCAGGGAAAAAGGTGCTGATTACTGCAGGGCCGACGAGGGAGCCTATTGATCCGGTCAGGTATATTACAAACCATTCGACAGGAAAGATGGGGTATGCGCTGGCGCGCAATGCCGTATTAAGAGGTGCCAGTGTAACGCTGGTGACAGGCCCGGTCAGCCTGCAGCCTCCGCTGTATGCGGATGTAAGGCAGGCGGGCTCAGCGCAGGAGATGTATGAGGCAGTGGAGGCATGCTTTGACGGACAGGATATCGTCGTGATGGCAGCCGCCGTGGCAGACTACCGGCCTGCACATCCTGCTGCTGAAAAGATTAAGAAAAAGGATGACTCAAGCGTATTGGAGCTGGAGCGCACTAAGGATATTTTAGGCAGCATGTCTGCCAGAAAAAAGCATCAGTTTCTGTGTGGTTTTTCAATGGAGACAGAGCATATGCTTGAAAATTCAAGGGCAAAGCTGGCGAAAAAGCATCTGGATATGATTGTAGCAAACCATCTGCGCATGGAAGGTGCAGGATTTGGAACGGATACCAACATTGTGACAATCATTACAGAGCAGGGCGAAAAGCAGCTGCCTAAAATGAGCAAGGATGAGGCAGCAGGCGCAGTATTTGATGAGATTTTAAATAAAATGCGTGGAAACGGCTGAGGCGGTATGCCTGTGCAAAGCCGAAAGATAATAAAAACACTCCCGGGCAGCAGATCAAATGCTGCCAGGGAGTGTTTTGTTCATAACAATGAAAGTTACAAGACAAAAGAAGGTCTGTGCAGCGAACCTTCTTTTGTATAATAAATCAGGATTATACAAGTACCTTTATGACGACTTTACGGACATGTGAACTCTGGTCTGCCATACATTTAGGCTTGTGGGCATCTTCCGGCGGCACAATGGCAAAGTCGCCGGCTTCTAAAAGAATCCTGCTGCAGCTTTCCGGTTCATGAAACAGTATGACATCGTAGCTGTCGTTATAAGGCGCGGTTTCTTTTAAGGAGCCACGCTTGGCGTATCCAAACAGCTCCCGGCCGGAAACGATGTACTGGATATCAAAATATTTGTTATGTGCTTCGAACGGGATTTGATCCCAAGGTACAGTGTCGTATTCCTGCACGCTTGCAAAAATATCTCTGCCATCAATTTCGATTGTTCCAACAGGCAGGGTGTTTAAATCCTGTGTCTTTAAGAAATCATAAGCTTTTTTAAATTTTTCGGAAAGATAGTCGTATTTTTCGGCTAGATCTAGATTTGTTGTCAGCATAATTTTTCCTTTCTTTAGAAAATGGGGGGGCACAGCCTCTTATATTGTTATAAATTTAATTTTATGCAATTTATACAGTTATTGCAAGCGGTTATTAAAAAAATATAGTTTTTGTATAGAAAGTTTTTGCAGTGTGCTTTCTATTGTTTGGAATATAATAAAAAAATAGGGACATACTATCCGCAGATCCTCTTATGTGACAGAACAGGATAGAAAAGGGCAGAAAAGAAAGGCAGGCGTGCTATGGGAAAATTAGTCTATCGGATGTGCCTGTTCGTAATTTTGGTAATTGCGGTAGCAGGCGGTATATATTATTATATGACGATTTATCAAAAGGAAGAAAGCATAGAGAAAGGGACTTTTGTAAAAAATGTGGAATGGGAAACAGACGCAGTGACATGCAGCGTGGAGTACTAAGCCTATATGCAAAAAGAGTTAGAAAGGAACAGACAGCAATGGCAGCAGCACCAGATACACTTTATCTGAAAATAGACAGAAATGTAGTAGTGCAGGATGTGCAGGTGCACCTTCAGGATATTGCATCCATGGAATGTACAAATACGGCTGTTTTAAGACAGCTAAAGCAGAAAAAAATATTCACTTTTCAAGAAAAAGATTCGCAGAAGCAGAAAAAGCAGAGAATACAGGTGTTTTCCATATTAAGCATTATCCAGCAGATACATGAGGATTATCCGGACTTGGAAGTGCAGAATATCGGAGAGTCTGATTTTATAGTGGAATGCAATGCAGATGTGCAGGAGCATAAGGCATTGGACATTGTAAAAACGGCTGCATTATGTATTGTGATTTTTTTTGGAGCGGCATTTACGATTATGACCTTTAATAACGACGTGGCTGTAGCAGATGTGTTTAAGCAGCTGTACAGTCAGGTGATCGGCAGGGAGTCGGACGGGGTGACAGAGCTGGAGATCTGTTATGCGATCGGCATGCCGATCGGCATTATGATCTTTTACAATCACATAGGCAAAAAGAAGGTGACACATGATCCGACGCCGATTCAGGTCGAGATGCGCAAATATGAGCAGGATGTGGATGATACCTTTATTGAAAATGCCAGCAGAGAAGGGAAGAGCATGGATGTGGATTAATCATTTGTTTTTGGGGTTTATAGGGCTTGTATGCGGGGTTTCGGTAGCGTCGGGTTCATTTGCATTTGCGGTAAAGCTGGGAATCATACCCCAGATGGCAGGCAAATCAAAGACCGCAGGCAGGGTGATGACATATGAAAATGCGACGATTGCAGGCGGCATGGCGGGAAATATTATATCTGTATTTTCGGATATCCAGCTGCCGCTTGGGCGTGTATTTTTAGGTGCGTTTGGATTAAGCGCGGGTATTTTTGTCGGCTGTCTGGCAGTTGCACTGGCAGAGATTATAGACGTATATCCGATTATGTACCGGCGCATGAAGCTGAAAATCGGAATGGAGTGGATTTTGTCTGCGGCTGCGGTCGGAAAGATGGCGGGAGCCTTGTTTTATTTCATGCGGGGCTTTGGGGAAGGCCAGTAGCAGGACGTGCGCCTTCCATACACTGCAATTGCCGGATTGACAAAGAGGCATTCGGATTTTATAATATGCTGCATAGGCAGGCGTTCTGGCAGGAACATGCATGTCTAGAGAGGAGCAGCGATATGGAGCTTATATTGGCAAGACAGAGCGTTATTATTAAGTGCAGATTAAACCAATCCATTATGATGGGGAATTATGAATATTATTATGCGGCCGGCCTGCTGTGCAGACTGGCCGGGGCGCAGCCGCAGCCAGAATTAAGGCCGGATGAGCTGTCGGCATTTCTGAAGCCGCTGTTCGAATCCTATAAGCCGCTGAATGAGCAGGAGTCCTATCTGGTAAAGCTTTTAAAGGAATACAAAGTCTCGGATGAATATGACGGCCAGATGGCGGAGCTGCTTCGGATGGGACGAAAGGAACAGGATATCTGGGTGCAGATGCCCGCTGTCCTTGAGCGTGTTTGAATTAATATGCATAGATATTAAACGATAAAATAATATTTCGGAAAATATTGGTGTCAGGCCGATGATCGGGGGATCTATGGATTTAGAATTACATATACTGCATAAGCTGTGCGAGCTGGCACAGTTATTTGATGTGGAAAAATTGGTGCTGTTCGGTTCACGTGCACGTGGAAATAATCATAAAAGAAGCGATATAGACCTGGCAGTGTGGGGGATCAAAGGGGCAGGCGCATATCTGGATTTTCAAGAAGCGGTCGAAGAGCAGGTGATGACGCTGCTTCGGTTTGATATCGTAGATATGGGTGGAATCAGCGTATCGGATGATCTGCGCAGCGAGATAGCGAAGGATGGTGTGGTGCTCTATGAAAAAGTTTGAACAGCTGAAACGCCAGTATCAGACGCTGGCAGGATATCTGGATATGACAGATCTATCGGATAGAAACATATCAGCTGCGACTGCAGATTTTGACCGGATGTTTGAACTGGCATGGAAGACACTCAAGGTGTATTTGTTTGAAGACTTGGGAATGTATGAGGCAAAAACAGGGTCGCCGCGGGAGATCATCAAAATAGCAGCAGCGCAGGATCTGCTGGATCATGACGGGATATGGCTCGAGATGTTAAAAGACAGAAATGATGATGCGCATATTTACCATAAGGCGGAGGCGATTTTATATATGAGCAAGATTCAGACCTATTATATGCCCCAAATGGGCCGCCTGATTACGCGGCTGAAAGAGCTGATTCCAAAAGAGGACTGCAGGGAGGCGCAGCTGCCAGAAGACCTGATCGCCTATGCGTTTGCGCAGCATATTCCGCTTTACCAGCTGGTGGAAGACATGCGCCGTACATATAGCTGTGAGACGGATGAGCAGGTATACAGCCGGTGGGAGGAATACATCGGGCATATTTCTAAAAATGTACTTGACAATTAGAAAAAACCTCTTTATTATGTTTAAATAGATTGGATTAGATTAAATCAAATCAGATTAGATTAAAATGATAAATGAATAATAACAGGTTATGAGAAAGAGGAGTACACTATTACGCTTAGCAGAGAGGATCATTCATGGGCTGAAAGATGATCTAAAACACGGATGGTGGAAGGTAGCTTTTGAACCGGGCAGCTGAATGAGTCTGGAGTGTTGATCGTATGGAAGTGGCAGATCGTACAAAAGTGACAGATCATATCGAGGTGGCAGATCGCATAAAAATACCAGATAGTAGGCAGCCCCGCTTTGTCCCCGTTATCGGACTTTAGAGATGATAAAAGCATGTACTTTTCATGTGCTTCTATTAAAGAAAAGGTGGTACCGCGCTTATTCGCCCTTTGCAGCTGTCTTGCTGCAGGGGCTTTTTTTGTTTTATTTATTTTAGGATATTAGGATAAGGATTAGGAAAGGAATGGTATTTTATGAGCAGAGAATTAGCAAAGACATACAATCCAGACGGAATGGAAGAGCGCCTCTATAAGAAATGGGAGGAAAACGGCTATTTTCATGCGGAAGCTGACCGCAGCAGAAAGCCTTTTACAATTGTGATGCCTCCGCCGAATGTAACCGGACAGCTCCATATGGGCCATGCATTTGACAATACAATGCAGGATATTTTGATCCGGTATAAAAAAATGCAGGGATATAATACTTTATGGCAGCCGGGCACAGACCATGCTGCGATCGCAACAGAGGTCCGGGTGACTGATGCCCTGAAAGAAAAAGGCATTGATAAAAATGACCTCGGCAGGGAAGGCTTTTTGGAAAAAGCGTGGGAATGGAAAGAAGAGTATGGCGGACGCATTATCAGGCAGTTAAAGCGCATGGGTTCTGCCGCTGACTGGCAGAGAGAACGCTTTACGATGGATGAAGGATGTACAAAAGCAGTAGAAGAAGTATTCATCCGTTTATATAATAAAGGTTATATTTATAAGGGGAAACGTATTATCAACTGGTGTCCGGTATGTAAGACCTCTATATCAGATGCAGAGGTAGAGCATGAAGACCAAAAGGGGCATTTCTGGCATATCAAATATCCGGTTGCAGGCGAAGAGAACAGGTATGTAGAGATCGCAACAACCCGTCCGGAGACGATGTTCGGTGATACGGCAGTAGCAGTACATCCGTCGGATGAACGCTATCATGACCTGATCGGCAGGAAACTGATACTGCCGGTAGTCAATAAGGAGATTCCGGTTGTTGCAGATGAATATGTAGATATGGAATTTGGTACCGGATGCGTAAAAATCACTCCGGCACATGATCCGAACGATTTTGAAGTCGGCAGGCGTCACAATCTGGAGCTGGTAAATGTGATGAATGACGATGCCACGATGAATGAAAATGCCGGAAAGTATGCAGGCATGGACCGTTACGCATGCCGTGAGGCGCTTGTAAAGGATCTGGATGAGGCAGGGCTTTTAGCATGTGTAGAAGACCACGAGCACGCAGTCGGCACACATGACCGCTGTAAGACGACTGTAGAGCCGATGGCAAAGCCGCAGTGGTTTGTATCTATGGAAGAGATGGCAAAGCCTGCGATAGCGGCGGTAAAAAACGGAGATTTAAAATTTGTGCCGGAACGCTTCGAGAAAACGTACCTGCACTGGCTGGAGGGCATCCGGGACTGGTGTATTTCCAGGCAGCTGTGGTGGGGCCACAGGATACCGGCATACTACTGTCCGCACTGCAGGGAGATGGTAGTGGCAAAGGCAGAGGATGCGCCGAAGGCCTGCCCGAAATGCGGGCATGAAGGCATGGAGCAGGACCCGGATACGCTGGATACATGGTTTTCTTCTGCATTATGGCCGTTTTCTACGTTGGGGTGGCCGGACCAGACAGAGGAAATGGACTATTTTTATCCGACAGATGTACTTGTGACAGGGTATGACATTATTATCTTCTGGGTAATCCGCATGGTATTTTCCGGGTATGAGCAGACAGGAAAATGTCCGTTCCATACGGTACTGATCCATGGGCTGGTACGTGATTCGCAGGGACGCAAGATGAGCAAGTCATTGGGAAACGGCATAGACCCGTTGGAGGTCATAGACAAATACGGGGCAGATGCGCTGCGGCTGATGCTGATTACCGGAAATGCTCCGGGCAATGACATGCGTTTTTACTGGGAGCGCGTGGAGGCGGCAAGAAATTTTGCAAATAAGGTATGGAATGCTTCACGCTTTATTATGATGAACCTGGAGGGCAGGACAGTGGCAGAGCCTTCCAAAGAAGCATTACGGCCGGCAGACCGGTGGATTATTTCAAAATTGAATACGCTTGCCAAGGATATGACCGAAAATATGGATAAATATGAGCTTGGCATAGCAGTGCAGAAGGTGTATGATTTTATATGGGATGAGTTCTGTGACTGGTATATTGAGATAGCGAAGCTGCGCACCTATCAATACGATGCAATGCCGGAGTCCGCAGGGGCGGCCTTATGGACGCTGCGCATGGTTTTGACGGAGGCACTAAAGATGCTTCATCCGTTTATGCCGTTTGTGACAGAGGAAATTTTCTGTACGCTGCACCCGGACAAAGAGTCCATTATGCTGGAGCAGTGGCCGCAGTATAAGGAAGAGCTTTACTGCGAAACAGAAGAAGAAATGCTTGTGCATGTAAAGGATCTTGTAAAAGCAGTACGTACTATACGCAAGGATATGGATGTGCCAAACAGCAGAAAGACAAAGCTGTATATTGTGTCTGATGAAGAACGCATCCGGGATCTGTTTGAACAGGCAAAAGAGACTTATATGAATTTTACCTGCGCCGATGAAATAAACATACAGGCAGATAAAGAAGGAATCTCGCAGGATGCCGTATCTATCGTGATTCCGGGAGCAGCCGCATATATACCGTTAGAAGAGCTGGTTGACCGGGAAAAAGAGATCGGGCGGCTGAACAAAGATAAGGCAAGGCTGGAAAAAGAGCTCGCACGTTCACGCGGCATGCTGAGCAATGAAAAATTCTTAAACAAAGCGCCGCAGGCGAAGATCGAGGAAGAGAAGAAAAAGCTGGAAGAATATGAAAAAATGATGTCTGAGGTGCTAAAGAGGCTGTCGCAGATGCAGTGATCGTGCGTTTTACGAGTAAAATTGTCGGTAAATCCAATAAAAAGAGTACATTTCGTTTTTTTTTCTATTATATTTGTTGAAGTTTGTCTCAATTGATGTTAAAATTAGGTAAATGTACCATTTGAGTTTAATGGGTGATGAATTAAATGTGAGAGGTGGTAAGGTATGCAGACACTACAGCTTGACAAAACAGCTATATCAATAAGCCATGATGCCATGACGGCATATCTGCGTTTACCGGAGCCTTTGGCAGGACAGAAGTATCGTTTGGAGGATGTTCAGTCGGCGCTTAATGCCGGCGGGGTCAAAAGTGGGATTGACCAGGGAGAAATTCTTAACATGATAAAAGACGGTATTTATAACCGTTCCGTTGCCATTGCATCGGGAAAGGCGCCGCAGGATGGCAAAGACGGATATTACGAATATAAGTTCCAAAGCCAGTTGGATGGTAAACCGCGCATAAACGAAGACGGTTCTGTTAGTTATGCGATCAAGTTATTTGAAATGGTAACAGAAGGGCAGGTAATAGCAAAGTATCATCCGGCAGTACAGGGTGTGGATGGGTATAATGTCAAAGACGCACCGATCCGTGCAAAGGTGGGCAGGGAGCTGCCGCCGCTGCGGGGCAGGGGATTTGCCTGTCAGGATGATGGTGTGACATATGTTGCTTCAATTACCGGCAAGATCGATGTGATTAATGATAAGATCAACATACTTCCGGTTTTTGAGGTGTCTGGAGATGTCGATGCCAATACGGGAAATATCGAATTCCGCGGGGACGTCATTATTCACGGCAGCGTGGATGACATCGAAGTACATGCAACAGGTACGGTGACGATTGACGGCGTCGTACAGGGAGCCAGCATATTTGCCAATAAAGAAATCGTACTGAAAGGCGGCGTGCTCGGAAACGGTAAAAGTGTTATCGATGCAAAAGGATCTATTTCTGCAAAGTTTTTTGAATTTGCGACCGTGCGCTGTAAGGGCGACATAACAGCGGATATCTTTTTGAACAGCAATGTATACTGTGAAGGCAAAGCGTATGTCATGAGCAAAAAAGGCTGTATTGTAGGCGGCAGTGTCCATGCAGTCAGCGGCATTGAGGCTAACAGCATAGGAAATAATGCGGAGATCCGTACTCATGTGCTGGTCGGAAACGGCGGCGAAGTACGCATGAAGATGGAAGAGCTGAGAAACAGTATAAAGACAGCGACAGATAATATTAACAAAGCAGAGACAATTCTTCAAAAATTTCAGGAATATGAAGAAAAGACCGGCCAGTCATGCAAGGACGACCCGAGACGGGTGCAGCTGGTCAGAATCCGGGTGCGTGACATGGCGCGCAAGGCTGCGGATGAAGAGTCGCTGCGCAAGCTGGAGCTGATGGTAGATAATGCAAAGGGCGCAAATATTAAAGTGCGCAAGGTCGTATATCCGGGAGTATATGTATCGATTGATACATGCGATACACACTGCAAGGATGTATTTAATGACATTATCTTTATCAAGCAGATGGAAAAGGTTGTTATGCGAAAACTGTCAGACTGGGGCAGCGACTGAGTACTTATGGATAAATGGATCGGACATTTTACTTTACGATTTATAGTAAATGTCCGATTTTTTTGCGCAGGCCTGTCAGGCTGCTGTCTGTATTGAGCTGCGAATACGAAAAAAGGAGAAAAAACAAGACAACCGTTTCTTTACAAAGCCGGAAGATGTGCTATAATAGATTCGTTTAAGAGAAGCAGACGGAGGGATCACAGATGATAGATTTTGAAGAGGAATTGAAGAAATTTAAACCTAGCCTTGAAGTAGAAGAAGCAGAAGAAGCAATTTACAGCCATGACCTGACAGATCTGACGGATATCCTCCAGGAGATGATCAGGGAGGCGAGACGAAACCGGTAACATGCCTTTTGGTACATTATAAATAGGAAGGAGCAGATATGGAGTGTTTTAAATGCGGAACGCATTTGGGGCCTGAGGATACTTGTCCAAAATGTGGTATATATGTCAGAATGTATAAAAAGCTCATAGCCACTTCCAATTGTTTATATAATATAGGGCTGGAACGGGCAAAAGTAAGGGATTTATCAGGAGCGGCGGATGCGTTAAAAATGAGCCTGCAGTATAATAAGAAAAATATACAGGCAAGAAACCTCTTGGGGCTGCTGTATTATGAAGCCGGGGAAACGGTATCTGCATTGAGCGAATGGGTTTTGAGCAAGAACCAGCAGGATAAGGATAATATAGCAGATGTTTACTTAAATGATGTGCAGAGCAATCCGGCGCTGTTAAACACGATTAACCAGACGATTAAAAAGTATAATCAGGCATTGATCTACTGTCAGCAGGACAGCACGGACTTAGCAGTCATCCAGCTGAAAAAGATCTTATCTACCAATCCAAAGCTGGTCAAGGCCCATCAGCTGCTGGCACTTTTGTATATTCATGACAGGAAGTATGACCTGGCGAAAAAGTCACTGCGGACAGCAGAGCAGATCGACCGCAGAAATACGATTACGATGAAGTATCTGTCAGAAATCAACGAGCAGTCAGGTGAGACAGAGGTAAAAACTAAGAAGCGGAAAAAGAAGGAGAGCAGGGTCGAGTATCATAACGGCAATGATACGATCATACAGCCGACAAATCTGCGGGATAATTCTGGATTTATGATGATTGTCAATATTCTGGTCGGGCTCATTATCGGAGTGACTGCGACTTATTTTCTGATCGTGCCGAGCATACGCCGGAATCTGCAGAGCGATGCAAGGGAAGCGGTTGCAAATGCGGATGATCTGATACAGACGAAGAATCAGGATATTCAAAAGCTGCAGGATCAGGTGTCAAAGCTGACCAAGGATTTTGAAGATGCGCAGAAAGACAAGGAAGAGTCCAAAACTGAGGCAGAGAGCTATCAGAAACTGCTGGCTGCGTACAAGTCCTATGAGGACGGTGAAGCAGATGCAGCAAAAACGGCACTTGAAAATATCGATGCAGACCAGCTGGATGCCGCAGCAAAGCAGCTGTATGATTCTATTCTGGCAGAAATTGAAGGAAAATATCTGGAAGAGACTTATAATAAAGGCCATTCTGAGTATATGCAGCGCCATTATGAGAACGCTTCGCAGCTGTTGCAGGATGTTGTGGACATAGATGATACGTATAACGAAGGCCATGCCGTTTATTATCTGGCGCAGTCTTACCGTATACTCCAGCAGTATGAAAAAGCGGCCCAGCTGTACCAGAAGGTCATAGACGAATATCCGACTTCTTATCTGTGCCAGAATGCAAAGGGATATCTGGAGCAGGTAGAAGCGCAGATCGGACAGCAGCAATAATTTATAAATGGATATAGTAATTACGAAAGACGTTGATCAGATAAGGATCAGCGTCTTTTTTTAGCAAAAAATGTATATAGTATTTAGGAGGAGCAGCAATGGAATGTCATTATGAGTTAAAGGCGGGATGTCTTACGATATCCATGCCGAAGGAGCTGGACCACCACAGTGCGGAGCAGCTGCGCATGGAGGCTGATTTATTGATTGATTCGTACCGTGTGCGCAGCCTGGTATTTGATTTTGCAGGAACAGAATTTATGGACAGCTCAGGAATCGGCGTACTGATCGGCAGGTGCAGAAACATGAATTACTGCGGCGGCAGTGTAAAAGCGCAGCATATGAATGACCGGATACAGAAAATATTTCGTATATCCGGGCTGCATAAACTCATGGAAACGGAGGCGATGTTGAATGGAAATGACTGACCGCAATGAGATGAGCATACGGTTTGATTCATATTCGGCAAACGAGGGATTTGCAAGAGTAGCGGTAGCTGCTTTTCTGGCAGATTTAGACCCGACGCTGGACGAGTTGGCTGATGTAAAGACAGCTGTGTCTGAAGCGGTGACAAACTCTATTATACACGGATATGATAATCATATAGGAAAGATATATTTAACATGTGCGAAAGAAAAACAGCAGATCAAGATCGAAGTAGTAGATTATGGCAAGGGCATAGAAGACGTGCCCAAAGCAAAGGAGCCGTTTTATACGACAAGGCCGGAACTGGAGCGTTCCGGCATGGGTTTTGCATTTATGGAGGCGTTTATGGATGACGTAGAGGTGGATTCTTCGCCGGGACAGGGAACGACCGTACGTATGGTAAAGCAGCTCGGAGCAGGAGCCTGACAGCTCTATGAGTGAGACAATGGCTTTGCTCTCGCAGGCACAGCAGGGCAATCAGGGTGCAAAAGAAGAACTGGTGATGCAGAATCTGGGGCTGGTAGGAAGCATTGTCAAGCGGTATGAACATAGGGGGCATGACAGGGAAGAATTATTTCAGATCGGTATCATAGGGCTGATCAAGGCAATTGATAAATTTGATTTTACATACGACGTGGCTTTTTCTACGTATGCAGTACCTTTAATCAGCGGAGAAATACGCAGGTTTTTAAGGGATAACGGGCTGGTGCGCGTCAGCAGGAGCTTAAAGGAAAATGGCTGGCATGTCAGACAGGCGGCTGAAAAGATCAGCCAGGAGCGCGGGCGTGAGGCGACCATGCAGGAGCTGGCGCAGGCGACAGGGCTGAGCAGGGAAGAAGTCGTTATGGCACTGGAAGCAAATATGGAGGTGGAGTCCATTTACCGCAGCGTGTATCAGTCTGACGGCAGTGAATTGTATCTGGTAGATCAGATTGCCTCAGGAAAAGGAATCGGACAGAGGGTAGGCGCGTCTGCCGGCGAGCATTCTGCCAGCGGGGGTGCGTTTGATGACCCGGAAAAAGAAAAACTGCTGGACAACCTCTTAGTGAGCCAGCTTTTGGAAGGGCTGGATGAGCGTGAACGGCAGCTGATTGAGCTGCGGTATTTTCAAGACCAGACACAGGTACAGACAGCAAAGCAGCTCGGCATGAGCCAGGTGCAGGTAAGCCGGTTGGAAAAAAAGATACTTTTAAAAATGCGCAGGGAAATTGTATAGCTCGTACAGTGCAGAATCGTTGACGGTATATCAGGCATCGTGTTATAATAAACGAAATATGTTTCGGAGGGCTTCATAACGGTGAGGTATCAGCGAAGACAGGATATTCAATATATTAAATGGATATGGGAGGGATTAGGATGGAGACGAATGAGAAAATGTATGTGTATGCGAGCAAGGAGGCACAGGTGAAGCGGGCAAACCGTTTTGCACAGATTGGATATCTGATCTTCTATGCGTTTGTCCTGATGATCCAGTGGGTTTCTTATGCATCAGGAGCACGTTCACTTGGGGTCAGCCTGATGGTCACTGGGATCATTGCCGCTGCTTTTTTAGCGGGCGCAGCAGTGTATTTAAAAAGCAGTACAGGGATATTGACGCGCTATGTATCATTTGCGGGGCTGCTGGCTGTCGCATATTTGACGGCAGTTACCTATGAGAATTCTTATATCAGGTTTTTGGCATGTATCCCGTTGGTTGGATGTATATTATATTTTGATATAAGATATGCGATGATATCAGGTATTTTAATGGTTATGGCAAATCTGGCAGCCAATTTTGTAGCTATACAGATCGAGCATAGATATACACAGGCGCAGGCATTTGACCAGGTCTGCACAACGCTGACAATCTTACACCTGATGGTAATTATATATGTCACAACGAAGATTGCATGGCTTTATAATCATGATACAACGGACAGCTTAAAATATGAGCAGGAAAAGCAGAAGGAAATGATGGATAATGTGCTTATGGCAGCGGAAGAAGTACGCAGGGGCACAGAGGGCGCGATGGATATTGTAAGCGAATTGAATGATTCATCAGGAGTGGTCAGCAGCTCTGTACAGGATATTTCAAACAGTACACAGAGTACGGCAGACAGCATACAGACGCAGACAGAGATGACGCAGAATATACAGGCATCTATTCAGCAGACATTGGAATATGCTGAAAATATGGTTCAAGTAGCGAAAAACTCGGAAGAGTTAAACAGAAACAGCCTGCGCATGATGGAAAGCCTCAAAAAGCAGTCAGAGTCAATCAGCAGGACAAATCAGGGCGTGGCAGTCTCTATGGAAGAACTGCAGGAGCGTGCAGGTGCAGTAAAGACAATTGCGGATACTATTTTTGGCATTTCGAACCAGACAAATCTGCTGGCACTGAATGCTTCGATCGAAAGTGCAAGGGCAGGAGAGGCAGGACGCGGGTTTGCAGTCGTGGCAGATGAAATCCGCAAGCTTGCAGAAAAGACAAGGCAGGAGACAGAAAGCATTGCGGGCATATTAAATGAATTGTCAGAAAATGCACAAAGTGCTGCCGAGGCAGTATCCAAATCGATCGAAGCTGCTGCTGAGCAGGACGGAATGATCGCGCAGGTGTCCCAGAGCTTTGAGGAGATTAACAGCAATGTCGCAGGGCTGATTTCCAGTATCGGAAATATTGACAGCATGCTGAACCTATTGTCCGATTCGAATAACCGGATCGTAGACGATATTACGCATCTGTCATCGGCTACGGAAGAAGTAACGGCTTCTTCCATGCAGGCTTCGGAGCTGAGCATGCAGAATATGCAGAATGCAGAGTCAACGAAAGAGATGTTAAGCCGCGTGCTGGATGCCTCGCACCGTTTAGACCAGTATATGCCGTAAGGGAGCAGGAGGCCGTTTCGGTGGATCAGGAAACGATGCGTAGATGTATACAATATGCGGTTATGAGGTGGAGAGTATGGAATTAAAATGGAAAACCTGCCTGCGCGCAGGGGTTACGGTAGTTGTGCTGTTTTTGGTGATTCATTACTGGACAGCTTTTACAGCCCTGGCGGGCATTGCATTTGGTGCAGCGCGGCCGTTGTTCTGGGGCTGTGTTATTGCGTATGTAGTTAATATACCGATGAACTTTTTTGAGCGTCTTATGGAATCCAGGGCCAAAAACGAGGCTGTCAGGAAACTGGCGCGGCCGGTCTGCATGGTGCTTGCTTTTTTGTGCATTCTGCTGATTGCAGTGTTGATTGTCCAGATGATCGTGCCGGAGCTGATCGGCTGTCTTCAGATCCTGCTTAAAGAGCTGCCGGGAGTCCTGGACAGCATATCCAGGTGGATAGAGGAAAACCTGCAGGACAGCATGCTTCTGGCAGGGCAGACCAGCCTGTTTCAAGGCGGTGAAACAGACTGGCAGGAAATGCTGACAAAGGTGGTCAATATACTGATCAATGGCATCGGCGGTGTAATGGGAGCTGCCACAAGCATTATCTCTACCGTATTTTCAACCGTTGTTACACTGACTGTCGGGCTAGTGTTTGCTATTTACCTGCTGCTTGGAAAAGAAAAGCTGAGCGGGCAGTTTCGGAGACTGTCTGCGAGGTATCTGCCGAAAAAAGTGACGGAAAAGTTTTATTATGTAGCAGGCGTGGTCAACCAGTCGTTTCACAGTTTTATTGTAGGGCAGTGTACGGAGGCAGTTATTCTGGGGCTGCTGTGCATGGGAGGCATGCTGCTGCTGAGGCTGCCGTATGCGGCAATGATCGGCTGCCTGGTCGGCTTTACGGCACTGATTCCTGTGGCAGGGGCATATATCGGCGCGGTTGTCGGCGCATTTATGATTTTTACGGTTTCTCCGGTAAAGGCAGTGATTTTCATCGCATTTTTAGTGGCGCTGCAGCAGCTGGAGGGCAATCTGGTGTATCCGCGCGTTGTTGGTTCGTCGATCGGACTGCCCGGCGTATGGGTGCTTGCTGCAGTAACCGTCGGCGGCGGTGTGATGGGAGTCGGCGGCATGCTGCTGGGAGTGCCGCTTGCAGCAGCGGCATACCAGCTGTTAAAAAATGATATGAATACGCCGTCTTAATGGATTCCTTATTCCCCCGCAAGCAGTGCTCTGGGAGAGATCCTTTTGATTCTCACAGACAGCAGGCATGTTACAGAAAAGGTAAATAGTATAAGTATGATACCCGCAGCAGCAATCATTGCAGCCGGTATACTAAATGTACATTTAACGATACCTATGCTGCTTAAAAATACGGCAGTCAGAGGATTGATAATAAAAGAACAAATCGTAAGTCCGATTATTGTGGAGAGTATGACCGCGGGCATAAGGCTGGCAGCTGTCTGAAAAATCAGCTGGCGGGTGGTAAATCCGAGTGCCTTTAGAATGCCGTACTCTCTTTTTTTGTTGTTCAGCATAGTCCGTACGAGCAGGTATAATACTAACGTAGTAATGATTACACTGAGCACAAGCACTGCGGCTACAATAATGGTCATCAGTGATACATATACAGACGAGCTGCCGGCCACAATGGCATATACATTTAAGGCAGCATTTAATTTTTTGGAAAACTGCTCGGTGACAGAGTCGTTAAACTGATCGATATCCACATCTTTGGCTAGGATTAAGTAGTAGCTCATGTTTGTAAGGCTCCCCAGCTTTTCGTAGCCTTCCCTTGTCAGAAGGCAGTCTTTGCCCAGATTGTTGGAGATCTGCGTAAAGCCTGATATAATATAGGAAGCTTTTTTGTCTCCGGCTGACAGCGTGATTACATCTCCGGTTTTGAAGCCGTGTTCTTTTGCGTATTTTGCGGCAATGGCAGTTTCATTGTCGTACTTTGGAAAACGTCCTTCTATGCAGACATTCTGGTTGTTTGCCAGTGAAAAATCGTCGCTGATGGTAGCAAGCAGAATCGTGCCTTCCGTATGGCGCACTTCCACGGAATGGTATAGGTATACGCGTTCTACCCGTTTATCAGCATGCATTTTCTGCACAAAATCTTCCTCCAGATCAGGCGGAACATTGATGCAGCTGTCGGCGGTTTCTCCGACGATCAGTTCCAGAAACGGCGTAATGTCAAGAAGCATATTTGTAATCATCATGGATGAAAAAACTATAATCAGTGATATTACAAGCATCGTAATGCATATCGTAATGTTCTGCTTTAGGCTGGAACATGTAGTTTTTAAAGCTAGTGCGATCTGCAGAGGTGCTCTGGTGCGGTCGAGCGGAATATGGTTTTGTTTAAAATTATGTGTCTGCATGCCCTGGCGCAGCGCAGTAATCGGTTCGATATGCCTGATCCGGTGCGCAGATGCCCACACAGCGAGCGCGACGGTTCCGCCTGAGATGGCAAGCGTGATGAAAAACGGCAGGGCTAAAAAGTGTATGGCATATGGAATACCCGTCTGGGAGATCATCATCGTATTCACAGTAGGAAATACACAGTAGGAAAGTGCAGCTCCGGTCATCGAAGCGGCCAATGAAAGCCCGACAAACTGCAGCAGCAGGGAGCCGATCAGCTGGCTGCTTGTGTAGCCGACTGCTTTTAATGCGCCCAGATTTTTCATATTCTCCTGTATATAGTTGACGATATTGGAGGCAATGACGACGAGGGCAACCAGCAGTACAAAAAAGGCCATGGCGCTGAAAATGCCGGAGCAGATCATCTGCGAAATATAGCGGCTCTGTGAAACAGTTGTATACGAATTGGATACGACCTGTACAGACGGATATTTTTTGGATACCTGATTGCTCAGCATAGCTTCGTAATCTTCGCTTTCCGCCTTGTCATGCAGACGGACAGATACGAGTGAGGCCATAGAGGCATAGCCTTTGTGCTCCAGCTCCTCATAGTTATCGTCTGTTAAAATAAGAACAGCCATGGAGCAGTTGTGCGAGCCTGCCATAATATTATTGAGAAAACCGCATATCGTATATTTCATTGTATGGCTGCCTATGGTAATGTCAATGGTTTTTCCGATATCGATGTCTTTTGTTTTATAGAGCATCGGCAGGTAAATGCCGCTTGCGGCACTGCCCTCTTCTACGATCTCGGTTTTTCCGATCGGGCGGTTTTTGGCAGTCTTTTGATCCATTACGATAAACTCGGTATTTACTTCCCCGTCGTTATACTGGAAAGAAGCAGGTGTATACATGCAGCTGTCCATACAGTAATCGGCCGTACGTGAGTCATTTTCGAGCATCTTTGTAAGGCTGCTTTTTATGTCATCCGGCTTTTGGGAGATAGAGAGCGTCACATGCTCGGCATTCATCCTGTCATGGTAACGGTCAAAATTCTGCTTGTAATCCATAGCAAGCATCAGCCATATATTCAGCATTAATGACGAAAGCAGTACGAGAATCGTAATCGCAGCAGTCTGGCTTTTGGAGCGCCTTATGTTGGAACATGCGAGAAGAAATCCTTTTTTCATCCTACCACCCCATTTCTGTAAGAAAGGCAGACAATTTTTCATGCCTTGCCGGGTCGCCGTGCTGATATCTGCCCAGATTGCATTCGCCTAAGATTACGCCGTCTTTTAAGTATAGAATGCGGTTTCCGCGTCTGGCAGAACGCATGTCATGTGTCACCATGACTACGCTCTGTCCCTGCTCATTAAACTGGGTAAGCGTATTCAGCACATCCAGTCCCGTCTGTGAATTAAGGGCACCTGTCGGCTCATCGGCAAACAGGATCATCGGGTTATTAATCAGCGCGCGGACAATCCCTGCACGCTGTGCCTCGCCGCCGGATATCTGCGCAGGAAATTTTTTCTGTGTCGCTTTGGAAAGGCTGACTGCCTCAAACAGCTCTTCTGCACGTTTTTTCAGTGCCTTTTTATCCTTATTTACAAGCAGCCCTGCGGCTAATACGTTATCCATAAGGTTCATGCCGTCTATCAGATAGATCTGCTGAAATACAAATCCACAGTGCTCGCGCCTGAAAACCGCCAGGCCGTCTGAATTCAGGTCAGATATGACGCTGCTGCCGAACGTGATCGCACCGAGCGACGGCGTATCCATGCCGGACAGGGCGTACATCAGCGTAGATTTGCCGGCACCGCTGGCACCCATTATAACAGTAAAATCACCCTGATAAAGCTCCAGGTCGATATTTTTTAAGACGTGCTGCATAGTGCCGCCGTTTGAAAAGGATTTGCTTAGTTTTTCGGTTTTTAATAATATATTTTTCATATGACACCTCCTGTATATGCTCTATTTTATCTGCTGGAATCTTAAATGTCTTTAGGAGGATCTTAAATAATTCTTAAATATCTGCGCTGGCTGCTTTCGTTTTTTTGGATCGCTTGATTTCTTTTCAGAGCAAGAATCGTAATATTTAAGAAAATATATGCAATGTATCTAAAAGACCGCTGATGATAGAATAATTATGAAAATCATGATTTTTATACGGTAATGGCCAGGCAGGAGAAAAGAAAGGAAGTAAAGTAAAAATGAACGAAAAAGAGTATAACAGGGCGAAGATATGGCAGATCGCATTATTTGCGCTCAATATGATGTCAACAAATCTATATTTGTTTCTGATGATGTATGTTTCTTATTATGCAAACGGACTGGTGGGCATGTCGGTTGTATTTGTATCGACACTTGCAACCGGAATGAGAATTTTTGACGGTTTTACAGACCCGGTTATTGGCTGGCTGATTGACCATATGAAAGGAAAATTCGGTAAATTCAGACCATTTCTGGCAGCCGGAAATGCAATTCTGGCGGTTAGTATGGTATTGATTTTTAAGACGACACATCTTGTGCCGGAAGCGGTCAGAATTCCATATTTTGTCATAGTATATGCTTTATATATTATTGGCTATACGGTACAGGGCACGGTTACGACTTCTGCGCAGACGATTTTGACAAATGATCCTAAGCAGAGGCCGTTATATGGATTTTTTACCGGATTTTTCATGCTGTTTTTAACATCCGGGGTCAACTATTTGATTTCGAATTATCTGGTGCCTAAGTATGGCGGAATGACCTACGAATTTTTCAATGAACTGATCATCTGGGTGATTTCCATTGCGTTTGTACTGATGGTCTGTGCATTTATAGCGATTGCGCCTAAGGATAAACCGGAATATTATGAGAATCTGGAGCATAATAAGGCGGAAAAGGTCGGATTTAAAGTATACTGGGAGATTTTAAAGAAGAACCGGGCACTCCAGATGCTGATTATATCGGAATGTACGGATAAGCTGGCAATGAATATTGCAGGAAACTCTGTTGTCGGTGTTATGCTGTTTGGAATTATTATTGGAAATTATGAAGTGATGGGCCGCCTGTCTGTGATTACAATGATTCCAAATATCGTGCTGCTTGTATTTGGCATTTTGAATGCAAGGCAGGCAGGGCAGAAACGGACTTATGTGCTGAGCACATGGCTGTGCATTATTCTGCAGGCTGCACTTGGACTGATTTTTGTTATGGGAGATCCGACAAAGATAGATCTGAAATCATTTGGCTTTATGAATGTAGCTTTTGTTGTATTATATATTGCACTGAACGGAATCCGCAATATTGGCAGCAATATGATGATCCCGATGATGGCAGACTGTACAGACTATGAGATATACCGGAGCGGACATTTTGTGCCGGGACTTGTTGCGACAATTTATTCGTTTGTGGATAAGCTGATCTCGTCCTTTGGAACAACGGTCGTAGGTCTGCTTGTCGCTGCCATAGGGTACAAAAATGCTGTTCCGCAGATCGGGGAGGAACTGACACCGAGCATTTTTGCTGTTACAATGTTACTGTACTGCGGTATGCCGATTATAGGATGGGTCATTTCCATAGTCGCTATGAAATTCTATCCGCTGGATGGTGAGAAAATGAGGGAGGTTGAGGACTACATCGCAGATATCAAAGAGAAAAATATCAGCGCAGAGTAGCCGGAACATATATGAGAGAAGAACATAAAAACTGTATGCCGGTCTGGGGGCCTTATTCTAAGAAATATATGGGGCTTTCCAGAATTATGAAAGAAAGTGAAATCTCAGGAGCGAGATTTGACCTGGCGGTGTATCCTACCTATGCGAACAGCGCCGTGCCAGTGCCGAATGTTACGGTTCCGTCGGATTACCACCCGTGGGACTGTGATACGAAGAGCATGTTTTTTCGATACCGCTATGAGCTTTTGTGGAAGGACCAGCTGTATGCAGATGTTGATTTCTTTCAGATCGAAGAGGAAACCTGGGGAATCCGGGTTTCCTATGTCAATCGCACATCAAAGATACAGAACTGCCTTTTAAACTTTTTTTCGGCGGCTGAGTATCCGAAAAAATGGATCGTTAAGCCGGTGCTGCCGCAAAAAAGTGAGTTTTGGAATGCGCTGGATTATGAGCGCTTTTCCTTTGCCAGAAAAAGGCCGTGGGAACATCTGATGCCGGACGGGCTGCGGTGGGGAGAAGTGCCGGAGCCGTCATTTACAGACGGCAGTGCTCTGGGAGAGACACTGTATCATTTGGTTGTGCCGCATTTTGGGCTGAAATGGTTTGGGAGCGAGAAGGGGGATCAGGTATTCTGGCGCAGGAAGGTAGAACACCGTTATCAAAACGCGGTGCTGACCATCCGCTATATGACCAATCAAAATCATGAAACAGTGTGTTTTGCGACCGATTATGGGATGCTGGAATTTACGGCGTGCAGGACACCGCAGACCGTGAGGCTTTCGCTGGGAAGGCTGGAGGCGGGTGAGTTTGAGCTGCATATGACGGCAGAAGGGACAAAGAGCAACGGTGTTATGCTGGACTGCCTGTGCATTACAGAGGAAGACGAGGCACAGAATATGCAGATCATACAAAATAAGCTGAATGTGATTCCGCAGATCCACTATCAGGACGGACATGTGGCCTATCAGTATAACTATGGGGAGGCGCCGGTTTATTTTACGATTCTGAACAAAAGGGTGCGCAGCAGGAAATTGTATTCTGGATGTCTGGAGGACGCGCTGATTACCCGGCTGACCAATTCTGATGAGACGTACGACAATCTGACCCGCAGTTTTACGGGCGCATTTTCCGAAAAGCATTCAGATGATGGATTCTATCATACAAATGTGGCAGAGGCTATCTTTCTGCCGGGAGAAAGCACCCGTACGGAATATGCATATATCAGTACTCAAAATAAACAGTATACGAAAAAAGAGCTGGAGCAGGTGTGGGCCAAACGGTCTGCCTGCACAAAGGAGCAAAACTGGAATCCAGAAGGGGAAGGATATCAGTTTTCGGCAAGGCTGATGAAAGCGGCATTATTTTCCAATGTCGTATATCCGATCTATCGGTATGGGGAGCCGATTGCGCATTATACGCCGGGAAAACGCTGGGACAGCCTGTATACATGGGATTCCGGGTTTATCGGCCTTGGGATGCTGGATTATTCTGAGGAAACAGCCGAATATATTATGGATACCTATTTGTCGGAGGAGCAGAATCAGGATTTTGCATTTTTATTTCACGGATCTATGATTCCGACACAGTTTTATCTGTATTATGAAATGCTGCAGAGAGCTTCTAAAGAGAAAAGAGAGGCGTTTCGAAAGTATTATGCGATGTTCCGCAGGGCATACTTGTATATGGCAGGGAAGACAGAGGGATCTACGACAGGGCGTCTTCCGGGAAATCTGAAGACGGCATATGATTATTTTTACAATGCCAGCGGGATGGATGATTACCCTCCGCAGGTGTATCTGCATAGGCAGCATTTGGAACAATTCGTGTCTCCGGTCTGCAGCAATGCGCATTTTATACGGTTTGGGAAGATTATGAGCAGTATCGCCAGACAGTACGGATATGAGCAGGACAGTCTGGAATATGAGGAAGACTGGAAAAAAACAGCGGAGTCGCTGCTGAAGCATGCATGGGATGAAGAAAGTGGATATTTCGGCTATGCTGTTTACCGGGATGAAACAAATAAATGGGAAATACTACGGACAAACAGCGGAGAAAATTATAACAAGGGCATCGATGGGGTGACGCCGCTGTTTGCCGGAATCTGTAACAGGCAGCAGGAAGAACGAATGCTGGCGCATTTGAAATCAGACAAGGAGCTGTGGTCTGCGGTCGGCATATCTACGGTAGATATGAGTGCGGAATATTATTATGACAATGGATACTGGAACGGCAGCGTCTGGTTTCCGTATCAGTACCTGCTCTGGAAGGCGATGTTGGATATCGGGGATAGTGAAATGGCTTTTTGTATTGCAGACAGGGCGCTGCATGCATGGAAACAGGAAGTGGAATTTAGCTATAATACATTTGAAATGATACAGATCGAGACGGAGCGGGGCGGATGGTTTCATCAGTTTGGCGGACTTTCATCACCGATCGTCATCTGGTATCATGCGTATTACCGTCCGGGAACAGTTACCGGGGGCTTTGAGACCTGGATTGAAAGCAGCAGCTTTTATGAAGGGCATACACAGGCAAGGATCACATATCGACTAAATGCAAAGAAAAGGAATACAATCATTGCAGTCATGGATTCGGGCAGAGAATATAAAGTGCTGGTCAATGGAAAGCCTGCGCAGAAGGCCGAACATGTGAAAGGTGCATTGGAAATCTTTTTGGAGGACAGTGAAGGGGAAATTCTGATTCAAAGCGCAGAATAGGCGGGAGCATGAGCAGACAGTATGAGAGTTATGGAAATTATCCGGGCATGTTAAGCTCAACATTTGAAATACACATTTATAAGGCGCAGGATATAGTACAGGAGCATATGCTTGGGGATTTTTTTGAGCTTTACTGCGTGCATGATGGAAATGCCCGGGTGGAAATGAGGGACTGTGAGTATGAGGTCTCCAGAGGGGATATACTGCTGCTGCCGCCGCGGACGCTGTGTACTGTAAAAATGCTGTCAAAGAGCTATGAATGGATCAGCCTGCTGATGAACCCGTGGTATCTCAGCAGGCTTTCCAGCCATAGGACAAATCTGACAAACTGTTTTGTAAGCGCAGAACAAAATCATTTTCTGTTCCGCGCAGAACCCTTTATGCGTAACAGGATCGTCTCCATACTGACGGAGCTTCTGGAAGAAAGCAGCGGACAGGAATTTGGAAAAGATATACTGATGGAGGCGGATGTAAGACGTCTTTTGATTATTGTAAACCGGTATATGCACCTGAATATTCAGAAAGAAAAAGCGACAATAGAGAATGTGATCAGCTATATCAATCAGCATTATACAGAATCGATTACGCTTGATTTTCTTTGTGATAAGTTTTATATCAGCAAATTTTACCTCTCAAGGAGCTACGAACGTGTAACAGGGAAGAGTATCTACCAGTATATTCTTGAGAAACGAATGATCATGGCACGGCAGCTATTGATCGGCGGGGAAAAGCCGACAGATATTTACGCGCTGTGCGGCTTTAATCAATACAGTAATTTTTACCGTGCATTTAAAAAATATTACCATATGTCACCGAGCGAATTTATCAAAAATGAAGTGTAGCCGGTGCACCAAAAGACGGACGGAAAGCGGCAGAAACCGTGCGGGCAGGATTAAACAACGGCTAAAATCACAGTTACCCGCAGCCCGTTCTGCCCATTTTCAATCATAAGCCTGCCATGCATTTCTTTCATAAAATAATCAGAAATATACAGTCCCAGTCCTGCGCCTTCTATATTTTTAATATTGCTGCCGCGCCTAAATTTTTCTTTTAAAAGAGGCAGTTCTTCATCAGCCGCACCGCCGCCGTAGTCTTCAATGCAGATGGCAATGTATTGGGCACAGGCATAATCTCTGGGCACGTCACTGCTGCTGTCAGCAGATATCGTCACATCAATGCTGGTATCTGCATATTTATATGAATTGGCAAAAATATTGTCAAATACCTGCTGCAGCCGGAGCCTGTCTGCATAGATCAGGCAGTCAGGGATGTTGGAGATCCTTGCGCGTGAAAGGTAGTCGGAATTTTCCAGCAGTGCTTTCAGCTCATGGCTTTCTACTGCTTCGGGAGTTACATTTAAGTGGCTGAGCTCTTCGAGTGCTGCTGTAAATAGATTGGTAATCAGCGTATTGATTTCGTCGGTTTTTTGGATAATCTGCTTATATTTGTTCTGTATATTTTCGTTGTCTGTCAGCTGAATGCCTACTTCTGATACGGCTTTAATGCTTGCAATCGGTGTTTTGATATCATGGGAAAGGTTTGCAACGAGCTCTTTTTTGCTCTCATTGGCTTTTGCCTCGGCAGCCCTTGCTTTTTTCAGCTCAGTGCGCATAATGTCAAAGGCTTCTGTAAATGCACCGAACAGGTTGCGTTTATCCATTTCAAGCGGGATATCCAGATTGCCGAGAGCAATGCGTTCGGCAAAGCCCTTTAGTTTCTCAAACGGCCCCAGTATCGTATAGCTGAAGTATGTAAAGTAAAGAATGCATATGACGGCCTGTACAGTGAGGGCAGCAGACAGGAACAGGATGACTTTCTGCTGATGGTTTTGATAATAGATGTGGCTGTTATTATAAATAATGATTTTGCCGACGGTCCGGCCATTGGACTCCAGATCCAGAATCGTATCCCGGTGTAAGACCGCTGCATGGAGGGTTTCGCTCAGCCCGGGCTTTGTACGGTGACAGACGCGGCCTTCCTGATCGAGGACGACATAATCAAGATCTGTCAGGTTTTTATGGCGGCCGATGATATCCCAGTCGTTCTGCACAGAGTGGACGGCTTCATTTACCGATACAGTATCCTGCGCCGTATCTATCTTTTGAAATGAAAATACAAGAAGCACTGTGATCTGTACTGCAAATAAGATGGCCAGGCTGGCTAAAAAGGAACGCTTTTTCATGAAATGCCTCCATTAAACCGGTAGCCTTCTCCCCATATTGTAGTAATGTAGGCGGGCTTTCCGGGATCAGGCTCAATGGCTTCGCGTATTTTGCGGATATGGACATTGAGTGTGCCGTCTCCGGTAAATTTGTCGCCCCATACCTGTTCGAACAGCTCCTGTTTGGAGACGGCTTTATTTTCATTCTGGATTAAATAAGCCAGCAGTTTAAATTCGAGCGAAGTCAGTTTCACGGGATGTCCGCCGACCAGAACCTGCTTTGCATGAAAATCAACGGTCAGCCTGCCGTCCGAATAGGACGGGACAGTATTTTGTGCAAACCGTTTCAGAACGACTTTTACTTTTGCAAGCAGGACGCTGAGCGAATATGGCTTTTGAATATAGTCATCGCCGCCGATATTTAATGCAATCAGCTGATCGTCCTCGCTGGTGCGCGCAGAAATAAATAGAATCGGAATCTGCGTTTTTTGGCGCAGCTTTCTGCACAATTCAAATCCGCTGCCGTCGGAAAGATTGATATCTAAAAGCAGCAGTCTGGCTGTGTGCTCCAAGAAAAACGCACGGCATGCACAGGTATCGTATGCAACTGCGGTCTTCACATCAAACATATTAAAATATTCGGCTGTGCTGTCTGCAAGCAGCTGCTCATCGTCTATAATCAAACAGTCATAATTCATGGCGGACTCCTGTTAAATCCTGCTCCGTTTACAGCATATGCTGCCGGAGCTGGTCATTACTCTGCCTGCATAAATAAGCAGGTGCAACATCCAGTACAGTCTTGCAGCCGCACATGCCTTCCCGGCCCATCCGGTAAGCTGCTCTGGCATAAGCAGTCAGTACGCATGCGGTAAATTCCGGGTTGGAATCCAGCCTTAAACTGTATTCGATGGTATGTGTATGCTCTTTTTCCCAGCCGGTTTTTCCGTTTCGGATTACAAATCCGCCATGCGGAATGCCGCTGTGGTTTTTGTCCAGCTCTTCCTGTGAAATAAAATGAACGGTTGTATCATAATCCGCAAAATAATTTGGCATTTCTTTGATCTCGGTTTCAATTTTAGGAAGGTCTGCGCCCTCGGCTGCCACGACAAAGCATTCCCTTGTATGCTTTTCGCGTGTGGAAAGCTCTGGTGTCTCTCCGTTTCTGACTGCTTCTAAAGATGACGGAACCGGGATCGTGTACTGCCTTGCGTCAAGCACGCCTTCTATTCTGCGGATCGCATCTGAATGGCCCTGGCTGACACCGCGTCCCCAGAATGTATAATCACTGCCGTCTGGAAGGATCGCATCTGCATAGACACGGCTGAGTGAAAACATGCCTGGGTCCCAGCCTACGGAAATGATGCCGATTTTGCCGGAGGCTTTTGCTGCCTGATCGACATTGGCAAAATGTGCAGGAATTTTGGCATGGGTATCAAAGCTGTCAATGACATGGAAATATTTGGCGTATTCCGGTGTCTGCTTTGGCAGGTCGGTAGCGCTGCCGCCGCATAAAATCAGGACATCAATCGCGTCCTTATAGTTGAGTATGTCGTTGATCGAGTAGACAGGGACGTTTTCGGAAAGAATTTTTAGGCTGGCAGGATTTCTGCGCGTGAATACAGCTGCCAGTTCCATATCGTCGTTTTGTTTTACGGCACATTCTACGCCGCGTCCTAAGTTGCCATAACCTAAAATTCCAATTCTTATGCTCATAATAAGTGTTCCTTTCTTTCATATTTTCTATTTTTGGTATTTTCTCTATATATACTTTTTAAAGTTGCCTGATTTTATAAATTGTGTTACTTATATTATTTCAGCTGCCATTTTGTAAATTCTGTTACGTATGCTTTGCAAATTCACTTAAATTTGTAAATTGTATTGCGTATGTTTTTAGATCCACCTAAATATTATAGAATCTGTTACGTATATTTTTCAAATTCACCTAATTTGTAAATTGTGCTATTTATATTTTAAAAGTTATTTATTTTGTAAATTGTGTCACGTATACTTTAAAAAGCTGCCTAATTTTATAAAATTTATTTCTTTTATATTCTGATTTTTATAAATTTATAAATTCTCTTTCTTATTATTTTCTGTTTTTTTTGATGTTTTAATCAAAAAGAGAGTTTAATTCCCCGCAGTTTGCTGCGGGGCAATAACATTCTGCAATCTATTATACATCAAAATCAATGTGATGTATAGAAAAAATATCGGTTTATTCTTCGACAGTAAAAAGATCTTCGATCGGAACGCCGAACACCTTTGCGATATTCCAAGCCAGAACTAAAGACGGGTTGTACCTGCCTTTTTCAAGATTGCCGATGGTTTCCCTGCGGACACCCACAAGTTCTGCTAAATCCGACTGCTTCATGTCGTGCTTTGCCCGATATTCTTTGATTCGGTTTTTAATCATTTGACAGCGCTCCTTTTCGTTCTTTCCATTCCAGAATGATCAGGGCAGCGGTAAATGCAAAAACAGCTGTTGAAAAACTTAGACCAAACGCGGCAGGCACGGCTCTCTGGCTGTCATAGATATAGGTGCAGGCAAACATAAAAGGAACTAGGAAAATCATTTCGGTCATAAATGCAAAGGTAGCAGCCTTCTGCACATTCAGCAGGAAAAATTCGTCCGGTTTGACCCAGAAATAACGAACATAGTATGCAAATCCGAAAAATCCGTAGAGTCCGGTGTTTTGCGTGCACCATCCCAATACGGAAATAAAGGCCAGCAGGGATAAAAAACCTAAATAGTTAATTTTGTGTTTCATAAACAATACCTCCTTTTGTGCGTGGTATATTTCTATCTTTATGTGATGAATATACCACGTAAATATGGAAAAGTCAAGGTAAATATTTGTACAATTAACTGTTGGTTAAAAAATTCTGCCTGCTGCTTAATCGAGTCTCCATTGCGAAAAGAATGTGCACTGTTTATACTGTATTTAACGCAGCTGCGGGAACAAAAAAAGAATGCCGATGGAGGATGTTGTTTATGGATATAAAAATAGGTGGAAAGATCGCTGCACTTCGCAGGCAGAAAGGGCTGACACAGGATCAGCTGGCCGATCAGCTTGGGGTTTCGGCACCGGCCGTAAGCAAGTGGGAGACGGACAATTCGTATCCTGATATTACGCTGCTGTGTCCCCTGGCGCGGGCATTAGGTACAAGTGTAGATACGCTGCTTCAATTTGAAGAAAATCTGACAGAGCAGGAGGCAGCTGAGAAGATGAATGCCGTGCTGCAGGCTGCCATGCGGGACGGGTATGAGTCTGCGGAGCCGATGATTGCAATGCTGCTGCACGAGTATCCAAATTCGGCCGCGTTAAAATATCATGCTGCGGTCGTCTGGAATGTTTTTCATGTGTATTTTCCGGCGGCAGATGATGATACAAAAAAGCGGTGGGCAGACTGCGCAAAGGATCTGCTTGCAAAAGTAAGAGCGTCAAAGGACGCGAATTACTGGCAGACGGCTACGATGCAGCTTGCAGGCATTGCACTGGGCGAGGAGGAGCTTGCGCAGGCTGAACTGCTGCTGGAGGAACTGCCCGATCATTCGGTTGATGCCACGATGGTCTGGTCGGATCTGTATTTAAAAAAGAATGAGCCGCAGGAGGCTTTAAAAACGGTGCAAAAACGGATGTACGTGCTTGTGCGCCAGCTGCTGACATGCCTTGCGGTTTTGATGAATCCAAAGGCTGTGCCGGATATAGAACAAGAGCTGGAAATCTGTGAAGCGTATAAGGCGGTTGATGAACTATTTGGGTGCAGCGGCCTGTACCATGGACAATTTTTAGAAATTTATCTAAGGGCAGGCCGTCTGGAGGAGGCTGCGGATTGTCTGGTACGCTATGCCGAGGCTGCCACAGGCCCGGCTGTGCTGCCGAAAAAAGCTTTGTTTTCCCCGGGACTAAACATAAACGACGGGCAGAAGCGGCCTGCCATGTCAAAAGAATTAAGGCACATGCTTGTGCAGGGGCTGGAGGCGCAGGAGGAATATAAGCAGCTGATGAAGTATCCAAAATGCGTGGAGGCGGTGAAAAAGCTGAAAGCCGATCTGTAAAAAGCAGGTTTTTTAGTTCTGACAAAAATGTAAGCCGTGAGAGTTCCTTTTGTAGCATTTGTGTAAGATTTTTTCTTTAATCTAAAACAAATACAATGGCAAAAGGAGAACAGGCATATTATGAAGAATTCATTTTTTCACATTTGTTATGGATTTGTTTTATTGACAGTTTTATTGGCCGGCATTCAGGTTTCGGCAAAATTTGCCCCGGCACGCGCAGGAGGACTGGTGCCGGCTGAAAGCCTTGTTACAGCCAGACAGATGGAGCTCGCAAGCCCCTGGCGGGAGCAGGATGAACAGGCACTGTACACCTGCCTGCAGAGGGCGCGTGCACGCAAAAAGATGACGGCAGCATTTATCGGCGGTTCTATTACAAAAGGAAAGATGGCAGAGGGCACAAAAGACGGCATGTTCAATGAAAAGCTGTCTTATGTAGAATATTTTGCCAGATGGTGGCAGGACAGCTTTCCTCAAATAGATCTGGATGTCGTCAACGCGGGGATCAGCGCTACGGATTCTTATCTGGGCGTGCACCGCGTCCAGAAGGATGTGCTGGATAAAAATCCAGATCTTGTAGTGGTAGAATTTGCCGTAAATGATCAGGATACAGACCTGCATAAGCAGGCTTATGAAAACCTTGTCCGCAAGCTGCTGGACGCTGATTCCAAGCCGGCAGTCCTGCTGCTTTTTACATCCAGGGTAAACGGGGAAAACTGCCAGGACGCACAGGCGCAGATCGGGGAATATTACCATCTTCCGATGGTCAGTTATGCGAATGTAATGAATGATATGCTGCGCCATGGCATTTACACGGCAGGCCAGCTGTCAGGGGACGGCGTGCATCCGTCCGCTTTAGGCTCAGCGGTCATAGGAGAACTGCTTGCCAGATATATGGACGGTATTTTTCAAAAAGAGGCCGGTTCGATTCAGGCCGGGACACGCCCGTCTGTTTACATGACTTCCAGAGAGTATGAGCATGCCGGCATTCTATCGTGCCGTGAGCTGGATATAAATCATATGGGGACTTTTCGAAAGGTCAATAAAAGCAGGTATTTTCCGGGCAATTTAGAAAGCAGCAACGGCAGCGGCGGCCTGGAATTTACAGTGGCATGTAAAAATCTGGGGTTTTTGTATGTCAGGCAGAAGGATGGCAGCGGCGGACAGTTTGATGTCTATGTAGATGGCAGCAGGGTTTCAGAAATCAATGCAGACAATTATGGCGCGCATAACAATCAGCCGGGGACGGTTTCGTGCTTCTTTTCTGAGAAAAAGAGCAGGCATACGGTGCGTATTGTGAAAAAGAAAGGTTCTGCGGGGGATGAATTGATTTTGTATGGGGTGCTGGTGTCTGAATGATTTTTCGAATTGTTTTTCGTATGGATAACTTGTGAAATTATTTTTTATAGTGGTAACGGCAGGAATATACAATAATTTTGTTTTCTTCACAAGAATAGACAAGCCGGTGCTCTTCGGTGATGCGGCGGCTCCATAGACCAGACAGCTTATATTTTAACGGCTCTGGTTTTCCGAGACCCGAATAAGGAGTGGAATCAATGCTGTCTAAAAGTTGGAGAATACGTTTTGCGATTTTCTTATCTTGTGCAAACCAATAAATGTAATCGCCCCATGCTTCGTCTGTAAAACATTTAATCATAGTTGTTTATGGGGATCAAGGAAAGTCAGCCTGCCTGCTTCAGCTTCTGCCATAGATTTAAGCAGGTGGGCATAGTTGGCCTCGTTTTGACAGAGATAAAGATTTTCACAGAGGTTATCGTATTCTGTCTGGGATATAAGGACGACGTTTGCACCATTATCACGAGTAATTATCATTGGCTCACAATTTTGTATAACATCGTCACAGGTTTTGTCAAAATTTTCAACAGCATTTCGAATGTTTTTTGCTATCATAAATATTGTCCTTTCTTTATTTGAATTGGTGTATGCATTCGCTTGGGGATTAAATTCGGATTGAATTTGGATAAAACAGCTGTCCTGATTGATCTATGCTACTATTATAACACAGAAGCTGATTGAAAGCGAGTAAAATTTTAATAAATATTAGCTCTGTGTTCTGCTTTATTGTATAGTCGAAACAAAATATAAACTATTCCCCCCGATTTTTGTGAATTTTCATGATGTACGAGAACGTCTTTGAAAAATCATTCCTGCGATCTGTACTCTTCACCCGGCGGATAATTCTTCCCCAATTTAATCAACATAGCCCGCTATGCCTCATAAATTTGGGATAAATTCTCCATATCATGCCCGTTGGGTACCAAGTGTGAAGCACATCTCACAGAAAGCATTTTTCAAACACGCTCTAGGCTTTTTTGATTTTCAATTAAGTATAGTTACTTTTTCCCAGATCAGGTATTATTTCCATAATATCTTCTATTGAACAATGGATGGTCAGTTATGCGAATGTAATGAATGATATGCTGCGCCATGGCATTTACACGGCAGGCCAGCTGTCAGGGGACGGCGTGCATCCGTCCGCTTTAGGCTCAGCGGTCATAGGAGAACTGCTTGCCAGATATATGGACGGTATTTTTCAAAAAGAGGCCGGTTCGATTCAGGCCGGGACACGCCCGTCTGTTTACATGACTTCCAGAGAGTATGAGCATGCCGGCATTCTATCGTGCCGTGAGCTGGATATAAATCATATGGGGACTTTTCGAAAGGTCAATAAAAGCAGGTATTTTCCGGGCAATTTAGAAAGCAGCAACGGCAGCGGCGGCCTGGAATTTACAGTGGCATGTAAAAATCTGGGGTTTTTGTATGTCAGGCAGAAGGATGGCAGCGGCGGACAGTTTGATGTCTATGTAGATGGCAGCAGGGTTTCAGAAATCAATGCAGACAATTATGGCGCGCATAACAATCAGCCGGGGACGGTTTCGTGCTTCTTTTCTGAGAAAAAGAGCAGGCATACGGTGCGTATTGTGAAAAAGAAAGGTTCTGCGGGGGATGAATTGATTTTGTATGGGGTGCTGGTGTCTTGATTCTTCAATTAGGCTTTTGGGAATAACTCCAAAAGCCTGCTATACTTTAGCCAG